>JAJZSM010000042.1 GCA_021849765.1 Actinomycetes bacterium
GATCGTGATGCCGTAGCGGGTCTTGCGCAAGAACAGCTCGAGCGCGACGAGCACGACGACGCCCGCGACGAGGGCCACGAAGTCGCTGTTGGGCAGACTGAGGCCCCCGACGTGAGTCGCCTCGATCAGCCAGAGCGGCACGGGCACTGAGAGCGAGTTGCTCCCGAAACCGCCGAGGAGCAGGCCCACGACCGCGAGGTCGAGGCCGATCGTCACCAGGATCTGGCCGATGGGTCGCCCGTAGAGCGGGCGGATGATGAGCAACTCGGTCAGTCCCGCCGCGATCGCACCGCCCAGGATCGAGGCGACGAGGGCGATGGTGAACAGGAGCGGGGCGCCCCAGGAGGCCGGCAGGTGGGACGCGACGTCCCACGCTGCGTACGCCCCCAGGGTCATGAAGAGGCCGTGGGCGAAGTTCAAGATGTCCATGAGCCCGTAGATAAGCGAGAGGCCGGACGCGGCGAGGAAGTAGACGGCGCCGAGCGCCACACCACTGAAGGTGAGTGCGAGGAAGACGTTCATCGGACCCCCGTTACCCCGAGGAACCGCTTGGCCAGGTCGGGGTCGTCGAGCTCGCGTGCGTCGCCCGTGTGCACGACCTCACCGTGGTCGAGCACGACGATGCGCTGGGCCAGTCGCCGCACGACCGCCAGGTTCTGCTCGACGAGCAGCACCGTGGCCAACGTCGCCACACGCTCCAGGGCGTCGGCGAGCTCGCTCACGAGGCGCGGGGCGAGTCCCTTGGACGGCTCGTCGACCAAGAGCAACGGCCACCCGTTGAGCAACGCCCTCGCGATCGAGACCATCTGCTGCTGGCCGCCGGACAGGGTGCCCGCGCGCTGGCGCGTACGCTCGCGCAGCTCGGGGAAGATCGCGTAGACGTCGTCGTAGCGCGGTTCGTCTACTTGTTCGGCGAGCCGGAGGTTCTCGGCGACCGTAAGACCGGCGAAGACGTCGCGGTCCTCGGGGACGTACCCGACGCCGAGGCGCACGATCCGGTGCGTCGTCCAACCGCGCACGTCGGTGCCGAGCACCGAGATCGCGCCCGTGCTCGCCACGAGGCCGAGCAGGGCCCGCAGGGTAGTGGTCTTGCCGACGCCGTTGCGTCCGAGCAGCGCCGTCACGCCGCCTACGGGCACCTCGATCGAGACGCCCTGGAGCACGTGGGACCCGGCGATGGTGACGTGGAGGTCCGAGACCTCGAGTGCGTTGGTCATAGTGGCTGTCCCAGGTAGGCGCGTTGGACGTCGTCGTTGGCGACCACGCTCTCGGGGTCGCCCGTCGCGAGGACTCGGCCCGAGTCGAGTACGGCGATCGTGTCGGCGAGGCCGACGACCACGGCCATGTGGTGTTCGACCATCAAGACCGTGCGCCCCTCGCCGTGGAGTCGAGCGATGAGCTCCATGAGTAGGGGCACGTCCTCGGTGTTCACCCCCGCCATGGGCTCGTCAAGCAACAGGACGCGGGCCTGGGCGGCGAGCAGGATGGCGAGCTCGAGCTTGCGTTTGTCACCGTGGGAGAGCGAACCGGTCGGTCGATCGGCCATGGGTGACAGCCCAACGTCGGCGAGGACCTCGGCGGCGACCCGGCTCGCCTCGTCGCTCGCCCTCGGGCGACGCCAGAACCGGGCGCTACCCCCGAGACGGGCCTGGGCCGAGAGCCGGGCGTTCTCGAACACGCTCAGTGCGCTGAAGAGGCTCGAGGTCTGGAACGTGCGGCCGAGGCCGAGGCTGGCGCGACCCGAGGGCGCGATGCCGGCGACGTCTCGGCCCTCGAGGGCGATCGACCCGGCGGTGGGCACGAGCAGCCCGCTCAGCAGATTGAGCAAGGTGGTCTTACCCGCGCCGTTGGGACCGATGATCCCGAGGAAGGAGCCGGTCGGCACCGCGAGGTCGATGTCACTGAGGATGGTGGCCCCTCCGACGCGGAACCCCAGTCCCGTCACCCGAAGGGCGAGGGACTGGGGTTCGACGACGGAATCCATGGAACGCGTGAACTACTTAGCGGCCGAAGTGCGCCACGACGGGAGGGGCGGTCTGCGCCGCCGACAGCGTCGCGAGCGTCACGGGCTTGTAGACGCCGGTCACCGTGGAGACCAGTTGGACCTGGAACATCGGCTGGAGCATCGCGTGGTCCGAGGCGCGGACCTGCTGCATGCCCTTGGGCGCTAAGAACTTCCATCCCTCGAGTCCCTTGATCATCTTCATGACGTTCGTGCCCTGACCGGTTTGGATGGCGCGCACGACCATCTGCGCCCAGACGAAGCCGTCGGCCGTGAAGAGGTCCGGGTACTGCTTGTACTCACGCAGCATCGACTTGATGAGGTAGGTGTTGACCTTGTTGTGCGGCGACTCCCAGTTGTAGAGCGAGAGGTAGTAGAACTTGAGGCCCGCTGTGCCGTAGAACTGGTAGGTCGCGGTGTTCGCGAGTCCGGTCACGACCTTGGAGCTGGCGAATATCCCTTGCTGGTCGAGGGCCTGGGCCAATGGCGCCCCGGTCGCCCCGGCCCACGCCAGGAAGACGATGTCGGGGTGCATGGCCTGGACCTGCAGCGCCGTCGGCGTGAAGTCAGTCGTCGTCAGCGGCACGAGCAGCTGCTTGACGGTGTCGCCGAGCGAGCCGAAGGCCTGGGTGGCGTCGGTGACGTAGGACTGACCGAAGGCGAAGTCCTGACCGAGGACGAGCACCGTCTTACCGCTGCCGAGGGCCTTGATGTAGGACTTGGCGGTCTGCACGTCCTGGTAGGTCTGACGACCGGAGCGGAACGTGTAGCGGTTGGCGCCGGTCACCTGGTCGGCCGCGGCCGCGCCCGAGATGTAGAGCACCTTGTTCTGCTGAGCGAGCGGCGCGAGCTCGGTGGCGATACTCGAGTCGACGGTGCCGCCGATGATTTTGTAACCGGCGCCGACGTAGCTCTTGAAGTCGGCGGCCGCGGTGGTCGGGTTGTCGGCCGAGTCCTCGATCGACAGCTGGATCTTGTGGCCGTTGACCTTGTTGGTGCCATTGGTCGCGTACTGGAAACCGATCTTCACGCCTTGCAACCACTCGGCCGCGTAGGCCGAGAAGATCCCGGTTTCCTCGGTCACGATGCCCACCTTCACCGGTGCCGCGTGCTTCGTCGCCGCACCCGAAGACTGGACCGTGCCGAGCGACACGCTCAAGGCCATGGTGGCCGCCGCAAGCGGCACCACGGTCATCCGTAAGTTCCTTCTCATGAATCCCTCCCAGACATCACGCTTCCCCACGACGCGCGTGAACTTGAGTTAAGCAGAGTGACATAGAAATGTCAAGTGAATCACATCTCATAAAATGAGGTACGTTGTGAGTGGGTCGACGCGCAGTCGGTTCGTCGGGAGGGATGCAGCGATGAAGGAACTCGAGATCCATCGAGAACCCCACGAGGTCGGACTCGATGCCGCACGGCTTGACCGGATTCGAACGCACCTCGGGCGCTACGTGGAGCGTGGCCACTTCAGCGGCTGGTTGATGACCGTCGCGCGCGGCGGCGCACTCGCCTGGGTCGGCCGCGGGGGGCACCGCGACCGTGAGCGTTCCTTGCCCGTCACCGACGACACGATTTGGCGCCTCTACTCGATGACCAAGCCGATCACCGCGGTCGCAGCGATGATGCTCTACGAGGAGGGCCACTTCGACCTCAACGATCCAGTCGGCAAGTGGATCGACGAGTTGCGTGCGCCGCGCGTGTACGTGAGCGGACCGGCCAGCTCGCCGGTGACGGTCGCGGCGACCGAGCCGGTGCGCGTCCACCATCTCCTGTCGCACACCAGCGGACTGACCTACGGCTTCCAACGCCTGACTCCGGTCGACGAAATCTATCGGTCGTTGGGCTACGACCTCGCCTACCCCGAGGACGTCTCGCTCGTCGACGCGGTCCACGACTGGTGCTCGACCCCACTGCTCTTCCAGCCGGGTAGTGCCTGGAACTACTCAGTCGCCACCGACGTCCTCGGACGGCTCATCGAGATCTGGAGTGGTGAGCCGCTCGATGACTTCGTCGAGCGTCGGATCCTGACGCCGTTGGCGATGCACGACACCGACTGGCACTGCCCCGAGGAGAAAATCGACCGGCTCGCGCAGCTCTACGCCTACGCAAACGGCGCTAGCGTGCTCGTGCCCGAACTCGCTGGCGCCGCCACGCGCAAGCCGAAGCTGCTCGCCGGCGGCGGTGGGTTGGTCTCGACCGCGCACGACTACCAGCGGTTCATGTCGATGCTGCTCGGTGCGGGTGAGCTCGACGGCGTGCGCTTGCTCTCCAGCCGCACCGTCGAACTGATGACCCAGAACCACCTGCCCGAGGGGCGCGACCTGGCAACCTTCGCGCGTGACTCCTTCAGCGAGGTCGGCCAGACGGGCGTCGGCTTCGGACTCGGCATGTCGGTGGTCGCGGACCAGCCGCGCAACAAGAGCTTGACGTCAGTCGGCACGTTCGCCTGGGGCGGTGCGGCGTCGACGTACTTCTGGGTCGATCCGACCGAGGAGCTCACCGTCGGGTTCTACACTCAACTTTTGCCGAGCTGGATCTACCCGGTTCGCCGTGAGGTCCAGCAGTTGGTCTACGCATCCCTGGTGGACTGATGCGGGTCGCGTCGCGTTATTCGTGAAGTGTTGAAGGAGGAGATGATGAACAAACTCGTCAGTTCGGCCGCGCTCGCGGTGGCCGACATCCCCGACGGGGCCTCGATCGCGGTCGGGGGGTTCGGACTGTGCGGGATCCCGACGACCCTCATCGACGCGCTCTACCAGCTCGGCAGCACCAACCTCGTGACCGTGTCCAACAACTGCGGGGTCGACGCGGCGGGCCTCGGCGTGTTGCTCGGCGCCAAGCGCATCGCGCGCACGACCGGCTCGTACGTGGGTGAGAACAAGGAGTTCGAGCGTCAGTTCCTCAGCGGCGAGCTCGAGGTCGAGCTCGTGCCCCAGGGCACGCTCGCCGAGCGGCTGCGTGCCGGGGGAGCGGGCATCCCCGCCTTCTATACCCCCGCGGGTGTGGGCACCGGGGTGGCCGAGGGTGGCCTGCCCTGGCGTTACGACGGCGCCGGCGGCATCGCGATCGGTTCGCCACCCAAGGAGGTCCGCGAGTTCGACGGTGTCGCCTACGTGCTCGAGCGGGCCATCCGGACCGATTTCGCGTTGGTGCACGCGCGCTACGGCGACGCCCACGGCAACCTCGTGTACCACGAGAGCGCGGCCAACTTCAACCCGCTCTGCGCGGCCGCGGGGCGCATCACGATCGCCGAGGTCGAGGAGGTGGTGGAGCCGGGCGAACTCGACCCGGCTCGCGTGCACACCCCAGGGATCTTCGTCCAGCGCGTCGTGCACGCGCCGGGCGTCGAGAAGCTCATCGAGAAGAGGACGGTGCGATCATGAGGACCCGTGAGGAGCTAGCCGCGCGTGTGGCCCAGGAGTTGGTCGACGGCCAGTACGTCAACCTGGGGATCGGGTTGCCGACCCTCGTGCCCAACTACGTCGAGGCGGGCGTGCACGTCGTTCTGCACGCTGAGAACGGCATCCTCGGGGTCGGGCCCTACCCGAGCGAGGACGCGGTGGACGCGGACTTGATCAACGCGGGCAAGGAGACCGTGACGGTGCTGCCCGGCGCGTCGTTCTTCGACTCGGCCGCGTCTTTCGCCATGATCCGCGGTGGTCACGTCGACGTGGCGGTGCTCGGTGCCATGCAGGTCTCGGCGAGGGGTGATCTCGCCAATTGGATGATCCCGGGCAAGATGGTAAAGGGCATGGGTGGCGCGATGGACCTCGTCCACGGGGCCAAGCGCGTCATCGTCATGATGGAGCACGCCGCGAAGGACGGCGCGTTCAAGATCGTCAACGAGTGCACGCTGCCGCTGACCGGGCGTACGTGCGTCCAACGCATCATCACCGATCTTTGCGTGATCGACGTCGAACCCGAGGGCCTCGTCTTACGTGAGCTCGCGCCGGGCGTGACCGTTGACCAAGTGCGCGCCGCGACCGAGCCCGAGCTACGCATCGCCCTCGACTGAACGACTCGGCTTCGACGGGTTCCGCGCGTTCGGTAGTGTCATGCTCGTGACCAATCGAGGCGCTTCGCGCACGACGTGGTGGTTCGGCCGTGGCTGAGCGGCGTCGCGCGCCCGCCGGAGCCGTCGGGCCGCCGGACAAGGGAACGACGGCGGCTCCTCGACCGGCCCGCGGCGAGCTCAAGGGCAAGGGCCAGCGCACGCGGCGCGCGTTGCTGGAAGCGGCCGAGGAGATCTTCGGCGCCGTCGGCTACCACGACGCGTCGATCGTCAAGATCACCGAGCTCGCCGGCGTCGCCCAGGGCACCTTCTACCTCTACTTCTCGGGCAAGCGGGAGATCTTCGACGAGGTCGTCGCCGACTTGAACCAGCGGGTGCGCCACGCGATGTCCGAGGCGGCCCGCGGCGCGACGACCCGATTGGAGGCCGAGCGCCTGGGCTTCGCGGGGTTCTTTCGCTTCACGGCCGAGCACCCCGCGCTCTACCGGGTGATCCGTCAGGCCGAGTTCGTGTCACCCCAGGCGCTGCGTCACCACTACGAGACCATCATCGAGAACTACATTCCGCCCCTCAACGACGCGATGGACACCGGCGAGATCGCCGCGGGGGACCCCATGGTGCTGGCGTGGTCGTTGATCGCCGTCGGTGAGGCGATCGGGATGCGCTGGATCCTCTGGAACGAGGCGCACGAGGTCCCGCCCGAGGTCTTCAACGAGATGGTGACCATTATCGCGCGCATGCTGGGGGGCCACGCGGTCGGTGAGTCGTCGAAGGCGGGGGCCGTTGGACCGAAGGTCGCCGAGCGTGCCGACTGAGCTCGGCGACGGGGCCGTCCACGGTGACGTGGCGCCTCGCGCGCCACGCGAGTCGGTGGACCGGACCTCGACGGTGGAAGACGGTCGACTCGTCGGCGGGTGGATCGGCGCGGGTGGCGCGGTCGACCCCGAGCGCGTCGCCATCGTCTTTCACGGTCGCACCACGACCTACCGCGAACTCGATGAACGCTCCACGCGTCTCGCCCTCGCGCTGCTCGCGCGCGGACTCAGATCCGGGGCGCGCGTGGCGAGTGTCACCGAGAACCACCCCGAGCACGTCGTGCTGCTCTTCGCGTGCGCGAAGGCCGGCCTCATCCTCGCGCCGCTCAACTGGCGCCTCGCCCCCGACGAGCTACGACTCCAAGTCGAGCTCTTTGACCCCTCACTTGTTGTCGTGTCCGCCACACAGTGGTCGCGAGTCACCGTCGATCCGGCGATCACCAACCGCGTGTTTGTTCACCTGGAATTACTCGATGATGAACTGGTCACCCCGGACGCCAGGGGTGAGCTCCCGTCAGTCGACCAACAAGACGGGTTGTTGCTCATCGCGACGTCGGGCACGACCGGCACGCCCAAGGGCGCGCTGTTGACCCACGCGAACTGCTACTGGACGAACCGGTCGCTCGACGCGTCGGTGCCCATGACCGACGAAGACGTCGTGCTCCAGGTGCTGCCGCAGTACCACGTCGGCGGGTGGAACGTTCAGCCGCTACTCGCGTGGTGGCGCGGCGCGACCGTCGTGCTCGAGTCTGCCTTTGATGCGCCGCATGTCCTCGAGGTGATCCAACGCCACGGGGTGACGACCATGATGGGGGTGCCGACCACGTACCTCATGTTGGCCCAGCACCCCGCGTTCGACGACGCCGATCTGACGAGCCTGCACACGGTCATCGTCGGCGGCGCCGCGATGCCGCGCACCCTGGTTGACCGGTGGCGTGAGCGTGGCGTGGCCGTGGTCCAGGGGTACGGGCTCACCGAGGCCGCGCCAAACGTGTGCTGCCTACCGTCCGAAGAGGCGACGCGCCGTCCCGGGTCCGTGGGCCAGCCGTACCGGTACGTGGAGGTCGCCATCCGCGACGTGAACGGCGACACGCTCGAGGGGGCCGGACGTGGCGAGCTGTGGGTTCGCGGGCCCAACGTCTTCGCCGGGTACTGGAGCGACCCGGCAGCGACCGCGGCGGTGATGGTCGACGGGTGGCTCGATAGCGGCGACGTCGCCGAGCGCGACGGCGACGGGTTCTACCGCATCGTCGGTCGCACGAAGGAGATGTACGTCTCCGGTGGCGAGAACGTCTTTCCCGTCGAGGTGGAGCGAGTCCTCACCGCCTACGAGGACGTGGCGGAGGCCGCGGTCGTGGGCGTGTCCGATGCGACGTGGGGTGAGAGTGGCGTGGCGTTCGTCGTGGCGCGGCGTGGCGCCGCCATCGACGTGGGCGCACTGCTCGCGCACTGTCGGAACCACCTGGCCGCCTTCAAGGTCCCTCGGTCCATCGAGGTCGTCGACGAACTGCCACAGACCCATATCGGCAAAGTGAACAAGGCCGTGCTACGCCTGCGCACGAACGGTGGCCGCTAGCCCTTGCGGCACTAGTGACCCGCCCGTCGCTGCGGCCACGAGGCGACCATGACGCGGACCGATGGGACGGGTGGTGTGACACCGCCAAAATACCGTGGGCCAATGCGTCAAGACGCGCAGAGTTTGAAAAGAAATCACCAATGAGTGCCGTAGGCTCATGGTGCAATTCGAAGGGGCATCATGGCGAGAGTTGAACGAAACAATTCGACGACAAGGACACATATTCTGAACTCGACGATCGAGCTTCTTGCGACGCGGTCGAGCAACGAGATCCGGATTGTCGACATCGCGAAGCGGGCCAACGTCGGGATCCCGACCATCTACTACCACTACTCGTCGCGTGAAGTCCTGATCTCCGAAGCGCAGGTCGAGAACTTCCGGCGCCTGATGGCCAACCGGCACAAGTACCTGAGCGAGTGGCGCGACGCCATCATGAACGGTGACCGTGAGCGCTTCGACGAGTCCTTTCACGCTTATCACCTCGAGATCGCCTCCGACGGCACGATCGAGGCGATGTGGGAGTTCGTGCGGGTCCTCGCGGACATCCGCACCGACCATAACGCCCGTCGTCGCTTTGTCGAGATCCACGACGCCGCGCTCGAAGAGCGCGTATCGATCTGCGTCGACGCCCAACGACTCGGGTGGTTGAACCCCGAACTCGACGCGCGCGCCTACGTCGCCCAATCGGGTACCGCCATCCTTGGGCGGATCCTGCTCGAGGGATCCGAGCACTTCTCGATCGAGCCCGAAGCCGTGCACCGACTGATGTGGGAGTGGATCGGCCCCCAGGGCGACGGCACCGCCCACTGACCAGGGGCGCGGGGCCGTCGCGCGACGTCGCTCGGTACGCTGGGAACTCCACACGATTCGTTCGAAGGGAGCCGTCGTGCGCTTTTTGCGAAGGGTGGCGATCGCGCTGCTCGCAGTCGTGATCGGCGTCGCACCGTCGGTGGGCGCCGCGACGCGTGCGACCTTCGTAGCCGTGGGCGACTCGTACTCGTCGGGCGCCGGTCTTGCGCCGTTTCTCGGACCGGCCAGCTGTGAGCGGTCCCGCGAGTCGTTCCCCGCCATCATCGCGCGCGGCCATCCTGGCCTGCGCTTCGACTTCCTCGCCTGCGCCGGTGCGACGACGAGCCAGATCAAGGCCCAGGTGACCGGTGCGCGCACCGCGCTCGGTCACGCCGCCCTGGTCACGGTGACCGCCGGTGGCAACGACCTCTCCTTCTCGAACCTCCTGACGTCGTGCGTCGGTGGTGCGCTCACCGCGTCGTCGACCTCGGTCCAGTACTACGGCGTCGTGAGCGGGACGTCCGAGTGCACCGGTGCGGTGGCGACGGCCGCCGGGCTGCTTGGCGCCTCACTCGACCCGTCCACCGGGGCCCTGAGCGCCCCCGGGTCGGTCACCGACGTGCACCAGTCGAGCCGGTCGCCGCTCGAGCGGCGCTTGGGCGCCCTGCTGCGCTCGGTCCTGTCGTCGAGTGCCTCGGGCAACGGCGGGTCGGGCGCGCGCGTGGTCGTGGTGAACTACCCGATCTTGATCGGGGAGCCCAGCGCGCCGGTGTGCCTCGTCGGACCGGCGCCGTTGCGCTTCTCCACGGCCGCCGGTCTCTACCCGGCCTTCCCG
>JAJZSM010000043.1 GCA_021849765.1 Actinomycetes bacterium
GGCACCGCAGTCACCAGCTCGAACTCGCCGACGTCGAGTGGGCCGACCTCGTGCTCACCGCCGAGGCCGACCAGGTCCACTACGTGCGCCGCGCGTTCCCGGCCTTCGCTCTCTCGTGCTGTTCGCTCGGCCAGTTCGTGCGCCAGGCGCCGCTCGACGAGCCGTGGTCCACCCAGGTGGCGGTCGTCTCGGCGAACGACCCCGACCCCGCCTTTGACGTCGCGGACCCGGCCGGTGGCGACCAGGCCGTCTACGATGCCTGCGCGCATCACCTCTTCGAGTTGGCCCAGGTCTTTCTCACGGTGCTGTCGGTCCCCTAAAAGGCGAGGGACAGCGCGACGCGTCGCGAAGTGCTGGGTGCCGCGGTTTGGACTAGGCGCCGGTGTAGTACCGGTCGCACACGTTGAGGGCCTCATCGAGGATGGCGAGTCCCTCGCGGACCTCCTCCACGGACGTCGTGCACGGCGGCGTCACGTGGGTGCGATTGAAGTGAACGAAGGGCCACAGGCCGTTCGCCTTGCAGGCTGCGGCGAACTCGTTCATGGGCGCGGCGTCGGCGCCGGCGGCGTTGAAGGGGACGAGGGGCTCGCGCGTCGCGCGGTCTCGCACTAACTCAATCGCCCAGAAGACGCCGAGGCCCCGCACCTCACCGATCGACGGGTGCTTGTCGCGTATGGTCGCGAGTGTCGGGCCGATGACGTCGCTGCCCAGGGCGCGCGCGTGCTCGACGATCCCCTCCTCGCGGAAGATGTTGATCGACGCGACCGCCGCCGCGCAGGCCAACGGGTGCCCCGAGTAGGTCAGCCCGCCAGGGAAGGCGCGCGTCGCGAAACTCGCGGCGATCGCCTCAGAGATGACGACCCCACCCAAGGGGACGTAACCGGAGTTCACACCCTTGGCGAAGGTGATGAGGTCAGGCGTCACTCTCCAGTGGTCCACGGCGAACCACTCGCCACAGCGACCGAAGCCGGCCATGACCTCGTCGGCGATCATCACGATGCCGAACTCGTCGCACAGCGCGCGCACGCCGGCGAGGTAGCCGTCGGGCGGCACCAGGATGCCGTTGGTGCCAACCACGGTCTCGAGCAGGATCGCGGCCACGGTGTGGGCGCCCTCGAAGACGATGGTGTCGCGCAGGTGCGCGAGCGCACGCTCGGTCTCTTGCGCCTCGGTCTCGGCGTGGAAGGCCGAGCGGTACAGGTAGGGCCCCCAGAAGTGCACGACGCCGGGCAGGCTCGGCTCCGATGGCCAGCGTCGCGGGTCGCCGGTCGCCGTGATGGCGCCGGCGGTGGCGCCGTGATAGCTGCGGTAGGTGGCGAGGATCTTGTGACGGCCCGTGTGCAGGCGCGCCATGCGCATAGCGTTCTCGATCGCTTCGGCACCGCCGTTGGTGAAGAAGACCTTGTTGAGCGTGCCGGGGGCGACCTCGGCGATGAGCCGCGCCGCCTCACTGCGCGCGTCGTTGGCGAACGCGGGTTGGATGGTGCAGATCCGTGTCGCCTGCTCGGCGATGGCCGCGACCAGCTTGGGGTGCTGGTGGCCGATGTTGACGTTCACCAACTGCGAGGCGAAGTCCAGGTACGACTTGCCCTCGTAGTCGCTGAAGCGTGAGCCGCTCGCCGTGGCGATCGCGAGCGGGTCGATCAGCTCCTGGGCGGACCAGGAGTGAAAGACGTGGTCGTGGTCGAGGCGCTTCACCTCAACACCGTCGAGTCGGCTCGCGGAGTAGGTGGTGAGTGTGGTGTTTGTCATGGCTCTCCTATCGGGTCTGGGGAAAGCCGAGGTCGACGCTGGACGTGGCCGGGTCGGGCCAGCGTGACGTGATGACTTTTCCACGGGTGTAGAAGTTGATCCCCTCGGGTCCGTACATGTGGCTGTCCCCGAAGAGCGACGCCTTCCAGCCGCCGAACGAGTAGTAGGCGACGGGCACGGGTATTGGCACGTTGATCCCGATCATGCCGACCTCCACCTCGGTCTGGAACTGTCGCGCGCCGCCGCCGTCGCGTGTGAAGATTGCCGTGCCGTTGGCGTAGGTGTTCGCGTTGATCAGGTCGATGGCCTCGCGCACCGTCTCACAGCGCACCACTGAGAGGACGGGACCGAAGATCTCGTCGCGATACACCGTCATCGTCGAGGTGACCTCGTCGAGCAGGGTCGCGCCGAGGAAGAACCCCGACGCGGGCAGCGTCGCGCTGCGTCCGTCCACGACCGCCTTCGCGCCGGCCTTGACGCCGTCCTCGATGTAGCCCGCGACCCGCTCACGGTGCGCGGCGGTGATGAGGGGTCCCATGTCGGTGCCCGGCTCGGCGCCGTCACCCACGCGCAGGTTGGGGATGCGTCGGGCGATCGCCTCGACCAACGCGTCGCCACTGTTGCCCACCGCGACGACGACCGAGATCGCCATGCAGCGCTCACCGGCGGCACCGTAGCCGGCCGACACTGCGGCGTCCGCGGCCATCTCAATGTCCGCGTCGGGCAGCACGACCATGTGGTTCTTCGCGCCGCCGAGTGCCTGGACGCGCTTACCCTGCGCGGTGCCGTGCTCGTAGATGTACTTGGCGATGGGCGTGGAACCGACGAAACTGAGCGCGGCTACGTCGGGGTGCTCGATCAGCGCGTCGACCGCGACCTTGTCACCCTGGACGACCGAGAACACGCCGTCGGGCAGGCCCGCCTCACGCCAGAGCTCGGCGAGAAAGAGTGAGGCGCTCGGGTCCTTTTCGCTCGGCTTCAAGACGAAGGCGTTGCCGGTCGCGATGGCGTTGGCGCACATCCACAGTGGCACCATGACCGGGAAGTTGAAGGGGGTGATTCCCGCGACGACGCCGAGCGGCTGGCGAATCGAGTACACGTCCACGCCCGAGGACACCTGTTCGGAGTAGTCGCCCTTCATGAGCTGGGCGACACCGGTCGCGAACTCGACGTTCTCGAGTCCTCGCGCCACCTCGCCGGCGGCGTCAGCGAGGACCTTGCCGTGCTCGCGGGTGACAATTGCGGCGAGCTCGTCGCTTCGAGCGTGGAGCAGTTCGCGGAAGGCGAAGAGCACCGCCGAGCGCCGCGAGAGGGGAATGCGGCGCCACGCGACCGAGGCCGCCAGTGCGGAGGCGACGACCTTATCGACCTCCTGGGTCGAGGCGAGGTTGACGTCGCCGGTGTGTTCGCCGGTCGCCGGGTTGAAAACCGGTGAGGTCCGAAGTGGTGAACCGTCGATCAATCGACCGTTCACCCAGTGTCCGATGTTTTGTAGCATGTGCTCGATAGTACATATGGTCGGGCTGGCACACAATAGTATGTTTGTATGGTCACAAAAATTTCTGAGGTGATCGATCGCGGGCGTTTGGAACGAACGAGCCGCGGGCTCGCGCGCGCACTGAGCGAGGCCATCGGCGCCGGCTCGTTGGAGGAGGGGTCGCGCCTGCCACCGATTAGAGACGTGGCGCTCGACCTCGGTCTTTCGCCCAGCACGGTGAGCACGGCCTGGCGCCTGCTCGCCCAGGCGGGCGCGCTGCGCACCGATGGACGGCGCGGCACGGTGGTCATGGCACGCCGCGGCCCGGGTCCGACGCGCTATCGGCGCGCCCTCGAACACAACTCACCCTTCAAACTCGACCTCTCGACCGGCGTGCCCGACGCGGCGCTGCTGCCCGACCTGTCAGCGGCGCTCAACACGCTGCACCGCGGTTGGACTTCGGGGAGCTATCTCGATGACCCGATCGTGCCCGGACTCGTAGAGGCGTTCGCACGGGACTGGCCGTACGGAACCGACGACTTCGTTATCGTCGACGGCGCGATGGACGCGCTCGATCAGGTCGCCACGAACCTGTTGCAATACGGCGACAAAGTCGTCGTAGAGAACCCGAGCTTCCCGCCACTGCTCGACTTGCTCGAGGCATTGGGCGTTCGTCACGTGGGCGTCGACGTGGACGAGGAAGGACTCGTGCCCGCGCAGTTCGCGAGCGCCCTCGCCGAGCGACCGCGCGCCGTCGTGCTCCAGCCCCGGGCGCAGAATCCCACGGGGGTGTCGATGAGCACCCAACGCGCGAAGGCGCTCGCCGATCTCGTCGGTGGCCAGGCGGTGATGGTCATCGAAGACGACTCGGCGGGTGCCGTCGCCGCGGCCGACCCCGTGAGCCTCGGACGATGGATTCCCTCACAGACCGTGCACGTTCGCAGCTTCTCCAAGTCCCACGGCCCCGACCTGCGTCTTGCCGCGGTGAGCGGACCCGCCGACGTGTTGGCGGCCCTGCGCGAACGTCGGTTCCTCGGTCAGGGATGGTCCAGTCGTCTGCTCCAGGCCGTGCTGGTCGACCTCTTGGTTCGTCCGACGACCCGCCGTCAGGTCGAGCGCGCGCGCGCGACCTACGCCTCGCGGCGGCGTAAGCTCGTGGCCGCCCTCAAGCGTGAGGGTGTCGCCACGATGGGCAATGATGGCCTCAATCTCTGGTTGCCCGTGCACGACGAGACCGCGGCACTAATCGCGCTCGCGAGCCGCGGCATCGGGGCGGCGGCCGGCACGCCGTTTCTCACGAAGAGTCCGGGAAGACCGCATCTGCGTATCACCGCGGGTCTCGTCGAGCGCGACTTCGCGACGGTGGCCTACGAACTCGCGTACGCGGCGCGAGCGCGCTCACACGCCGGTCCGCGGTAATGTGTCGCACTGATCGAGACGATCGGCTAGCGGTGTGCGCTCGGATACACGTCGAGGTAGGACGGGATGTCCTTCTCACCGGTCGCGTGCAGCGCGGCGTGGACGACGGCGCGAGTCACGGCATTCGCGCCGGCCGCCATGATCAGGTCCAGTTGCTCGGGACGTGATGACTCGGTCGTGATCATGCTGGTGCCCGCACCGCGGGGTAGTTCGACGGCCCCGGTCGCGAGCGCGAACACGACGTCACCGTCGGTCATGCAGTGCACGGGCGTCACTGCCCGGGCGAGGCCGTCGTGGGCCGCCATCGCGACGCGGCACGTTTCGGACTTGGAAAGTTCGGCGTCGGTCGCCACCACCATCAGCACCGTGTTGCGCGCGCGCGGTCCACTCAGCCACTGGCGCGCGTGTGCCACGTCCTCATCGCTCGGTATGACGATGTCGTCGAACTCGTCACCCAGACCGTAGCGTCGCCCGTAGAGCTCGCCGGTGCGCGGGTCGACGATGTTGCCACCCGAGTTGAGCGCGACGAGCGCCGCCACCGTGATCCCGTTCTCAAGCACGACACTGGCTGAACCGATGCCGCCCTTCAGACCACCCGCGCGCGCGCCCGTTCCCGCGCCCACGGTGCCCTGGGCGAAGTCATCGGCGGCCGCGTCGAGCGCCGCCCGGCCGAAGCTTGCGTCGGGCCGACTGGCGAACCCGCCGCCGCCGACGATGTCGAACAGACACGCGGCGGGCACGATGGGAACGACCTGGCCCTCCTCGGGTCCCACGCGAAGGCCGGTGCGTCGTTCCTCGAGGAGCCGCATGACCCCGTCGGCGGCGGCGAGGCCGTAGCTGCTGCCGCCCGAGAGGCAGACAGCGTCGACCGAGGAAACGAGCGTCGTGGGTGACAGCGCGTCGGTCTCACGCGTGGACGGACCGCCCCCTCGCACGTCGACGCTCCCGACCGTGCCCGTGGGGGGGAGGATGACGGTGGTGCCGCTCAGCCACTGCTCGTCGATGCGCTGGTGGTGGCCGACGCGGATTCCGCGCACGTCACTCAGGTCGTTCTTCGGGCCGCGGACGCCGACCTCGGCGATTTCAATGATGGGCATGATTGCTCCTCCACTCGATGCGCCACGAGCCGTCGTTCGAGGTCATCGGAAAACTATCCGAACGCCCGCGCACTCGCCAACAAGGTCGCCCATCATCAGGTCGTTTGCGCCGTGATGGTGCGAGGTCCGTCATGGGGTGAGCCCGCGTTCGCGGTAACGGCATCGTCGTTGTCGAGGCAATCTGCTGTACCCTGTATTTTGGATAAGGGTAGCAACACTCTGTCACCCGGCCATCGGGGTTTGGCCGACGCCGACAGGGGAGAGCCGCCTTGACGGACTGGGGGACAAATTGACGGACGTTGACACCGGTACCGCGCCGACGCCGCGCTGGGAGCGACGTTCGCGACTGGTCGACGAGGTGGCCGATGAGTTGCGCGCGCGGATTTACGACGGGCAGTACAGCGCGGGAACCGTTATTCACCAAGAGAATCTCTCTGCGGAGCTGGGGATCAGTCGTACTCCACTGCGAGAGGCGATCCGCATGCTCGAACAAGAGGGGCTGCTCGTCGCTGAACCGGGTCGTGCGGCCCGCGTGGTGTCGGGCAGTCGCAAAACCCTGCTCGACGCCTACGAACTTCGTTCCGTGATCGACGGCCTGGCGGCGCGACTGGGGACAAGGGAGATGACCGCGTCCCAGATCGACGAGCTCGAAGCGGTGGTGGACCAGCAGGTGGCGTCGTTGGAGCCGTGGGTGCCCGCGGAATACACCAAGCTCAACATCAAGTTTCACGAGCTCATCATCCAGTCCACGGGCAACCAGTTCCTGATTGCCGAGCTCGTCCTGCTTCGCATGACCGCGCAAATCTTCAACCCTTCGGTTGGGGTTTCCAAATCCGTCGCCGACAACGCGGTCACGCAACATCGCGCGATCCTCAACGCGATCAAGGATCGTGACGAGGAACGCGCCGAGACACTCGCGCGCGGTCACATCGGGACCACCATCGCTCGACTCCGCGAACAGGGAGAACAGGGGTAGCCGTCGGAGGTGTCGAGGGACTTCGAGGGGTTCGTCGGGCCACGAGCCCGGTCGTCGAAACGAACCTCGTGGCGTCCCTCGCTATGAGGGTGGTCGCGGCGTGGCCCACGGACCGGCGTTGTGACGTCGTGAAAGGTGAAGGTGTATGACATCCAAAGTCAGTGTCGACGTGAGTCGAGACGGTGAGATCCAGGTCGACGTCGCCGAGGCGATCGACTTCGCGGTGGGACTCGTGAAGATCCGCAGCGTCGACGAGCCGGGCGTGAGCGACGAGAGCGAGGCCACGGCGTTGGTACTCGCCAAGATGCGCGAGTGGGGCTGGAGCCCTCAACTCACCGAGGTCGCTCCGGGAAGGTCGAACATCATCGTCGACGTGCCCGGGGGCGGTTCGACGGGACCGATCCTCGCCTTCGAGGGTCACCTGGACGTCGTGACCGACGGCGACGTGAGCCAGTGGAGCGTCGACCCCTTCGGCGGCGCGATTCTCGATGGTCGTCTCTTCGGCCGTGGCGCGGCGGATATGAAGGCCGGCGTCGTCTCGATGCTCTTCGGGGTGCGCGCTCTGCAACTCGCGGGGCCCTTCCCCGGCACGGTGCGGATACTCGCCCTGGTGGACGAGGAGGGCATGATGCTCGGCGCCAAGCACGCCGTTCGCTCGGGCGCGCTCGAAGGGGTCGCGGGCGCGATCATCTGCGAGCCCGAGGGTGACGAGGTGTGCTCGGTCTCCAAGGGCGCCGTGCGACTGCGCATCGATCTGGATGGCGTCATGACCCACGGCGCGATGCCCGACCAGGGCCGTAGTCCGCTGCCCGTGCTCGGACGCGTGCTCGGGGTCCTCGGAGAGATCCAACGGGACCTCCAGGATCGTCACGGGACCCACCCACACCTCGGCACGACCTACGTCACGCCCACCGTCGTCGAAGCGGGCACCCCGCCCCAGATGAACACCATCCCCGCGCGAGCGTCGCTGTGGGTGGACATTCGCTCGATTCCCGGTGTCGATCATGACCAACTCATCGAGCGGATCCGCGCCGAGGTCGCGGCTCAGGGCGCGGTCGACGGCGTTGACACCCAGGTCAGCGTGATCGACAACCGGCCGCCGGTGGACACCTCGGTCGAGGACCCAATTGTCACGTGCCTAGTGTCAGCCCACACGAGAGTGACCGGCACGCCGCCGAGCTTCGGGGGCGTTCCCGGCACGACCGATGGAACGATCTTCACCCGAGACGCGAACGTGCCCACGGTGGTCTACGGACCCGGTGGGAAGTGGATCGCGCATCAGGTGGACGAGTTCGTCGAGGTCGAGGCCATCGGTCGCTACGCCCTCACCTACGCGCTTGCGGCGCGCGAGTTCCTCTCGCGGGGCCAGTAGTCCACCGACAGCGTGGCTGTCACTACGGCGACCGCCCGTTGAACCCTTTGGCGTCTAGTGGTACTCTGGATTCGAAATATTGGATACAGTATGGCTGGGCCTCGCGATCAGGATGACATCGCCGGCCAGGGAGGCGGGGCATGACGAGTGCGACGAGACCAACTGGGTGTAACGCACGTTCAACCTGGCCACGATGATGGCACCGTCCACGACCTCCACGCATCGCTCGTACTCACTCGCGACCATCGGTGGCGACGGCATCGGCCCCGAGGTCCTTGGTCAGGCGCTGCACTGCATCGATGACGTGGCCGCGCTCTACGGCTTCGAGGTGAGCACGTCGCCGTTCGATCTGGGCGCTGAGCACTACCTGCGAACGGGCGAGCTCGTGACCGACGAGACCCTCGCGCAACTGGCCCGCCACGATGCGATCCTCATCGGCGCCGTCGGTGATCAACGCGTCGAGTCGGGTGTACTCGAGCGTGGCCTGATCCTTCGGATCCGCACGGCGTTCGCCCAATCGGTGAACGTGCGACCGGCCCAGCTCTTTCGCGGGATCGACTCGATCGTCAAGGACATGACACCCGAGCGCTGTGACCTCGTGATCGTGCGCGAGAACACGGAGGGCCTCTACGCCAGTGGGGGCTTCGTCTCCCACGAGGGCACGCCGTGGGCGACGGCGATGCAACTCTCGCTTAACACCAAGCCCGCGATCGCCGCGTGCGTCGAGTTCGCCTTCCAACTCGCCGAGCAGCGCCGACAGCACCTGACGCTCTGTCACAAGACGAACATCCTCATCGAGTCCGGTCGACTCTGGAGTGACACGGTCAACGAGATCGGCGAGCGCTACCCCGACGTGCGCCACGACTACGTCCACGCCGACGCATGCTCCGTGCACCTGCTTGAACGACCCGAGATCTTTGACGTCATCGTGACCGACAACTTGTTCGGCGACCTGCTGAGCGATCTGGCCGCCGTCATCCAGGGGGGCATGGGGCTCGCCCCGAGCGCCAACTTGAACCTCACGGGAAACGGTCCGAGCATGTTCGAACCCATCCATGGTTCGGCGCCCGACATCGCCGGAACCGGAGGCGCCAATCCCGCGGGTGCGATCTTCGCCGCCGCGATGTGTCTCAGCCACCTCGGGGAGCACGAGGCCGCGCGGGCATTGGAGTCGGCGACCATTCAGGTACTTGAAGAACTGCCCGCGATGCGCGGGCCGCAGATGGGCTGTACCACCAGTGAGGTCGGCGAGCGCATCCGTCGCGCGATGGCGACGCTGGCCCGTGCGGGTCTCACCACCACGGACGAGGCACCGCGTGGGACCTTTCGCAGCCGGACGGACCTGAGTGCGGAAAGGGGTTGAATCCCATGGGTGACAGCAAGGAATCGTCGAGGTCTATCTTCGACCTCGACGGACGACGGGCGGTGGTGATCGGAGCCGGTGGTGGTATCGGTGCGGTCGTCGCCCGGGGCCTCAGTGACTTCGGCGCGCAGGTCCTCTGCGCCGACGTCGACGAGGCGGCGGCGTCGGTCACCGCGGCCGCCATCACCGCAGCGGGCGGCGTTGCGCAGGCGTTGCGCATCGACGTGACCGACCCCGACGACGTTGCGGGCGTCGCGTCGCGCTTCGATGGCGTGGACGTGGTGGTCCTCACCGCGGCCATGAACGTGCGCAAACGACTCGTGGACCTCTCAC
>JAJZSM010000044.1 GCA_021849765.1 Actinomycetes bacterium
CACCTAATTTTACCTGTTACCAGGATAATTGCGGGTATTTCCTCGAGAAAATCGAGGATGTCCAAGAGGAATTAATCAACACCGCCCTAGGTCCATCAGAGTGACGACGTCGCGGAAGGTCGGGGGCAGGTCCACGGCGGCGTGTCGAACGGCGCCGTCGAACTCGGCGCGTTCGACGAGCACGGACGGGTCGCTCGAGGTTCGCTCGAGCAAGGCGTCGGGCTCGTTCAAGGGGTCTGCCACGTGGGCACGGCGGACGCGGATGATGTTGGCGTTGCGCATGATGGTCAAGAGCCACGCCCGGACGTGCTCGCCGTCGAAGTCGTGGATCGATCGGTAGGCGCGCAGCAGCGTCTCTTGCACGAGGTCCTCGGCGTCGGCCTTGGAGCCAGTGAGGCTGCACGCGACGCGAAGGAGGAGCGTGATCTCGGGCACGACCTAGCGATCGAACTGTTGCGCGTCAGACGCGGGGGTGACCGACCCTGAGGTCATCGCCCACGTTTGATTGCTACCGTCACTGCGGCCTACTCGGTCGGTAACACGAGCGACGTGATCGTGCCGACGATCTCCTCGTCACTCGCGCCGGGACCGAAGACTGCCGCAACGCCGGCGGCCTTGAGATCGGCGACGTCGTTGCTGGGCACGATGCCACCCACGACGACGGGTATCGAAGAGTCCCGCTGGCGTATCGCCTCGACGACGAGTGGCGCGAGGGTCATGTGCGCCCCAGAGAGCATCGAGAGCCCTACCACGTCGACGTCTTCTTGGATGGCGGCGACCGCGACACTTTCGGGTGTCTGGAAGAGACCCGTGTAGACGACCTCCATGCCGGCGTCGCGCAGGATCCGGGCTACCACTTTGATGCCGCGGTCGTGACCGTCGAGTCCGACTTTGGCGACGAGTACCCGCACGGTCATAGGACCGGGACCTCCACGTAGCGACCGAACACGCCCGCCATCGTGGCCATCATCTCGCCGACAGTCACCTCGGCGCGGGCCGCGTCGATCAACGCCGGCATGAGGTTGACCTCGGGGTCGGCGGCCTCGGTCGCGAGTCTCTCGCGTGCCCGACGCACCGCGTCATCGTCGCGACGTTGTCGGACCGTGGCGAGACGCGAGATCTGCTTACGCTCGTCCTCGTTGGTGATGCGCAGCAGTTCAAGGTCCTCGGCCTCGTTGCCGTCGAGGAAGTCGTTGACACCGACGATGATCCGCTCCCCGCGGTTAAAGGCGCGTTCGAGCTGATAGGCCGACTCGGCGATGTGGCGCTGGAACCAGTTCTGCTCGATGCCGCGGATGCAGCCTTCGAGCATCGAGCCGTCCCCCATGTCTATCAATTCGGCGAAGAGCGACTCGGCTTGGCGCTCCATCTCGTCAGTGAGCGCCTCGACGTACCACGACCCGCCCAGCGGGTCGGCGACATTGGCGACGTTGGTCTCGTGGGCGATGATTTGCTGGGTGCGCAGCGCCAGGCGCGCGGCCTTCTCCGACGGCAGGGCCAACGCCTCGTCCATCGAGTTGGTGTGGAGCGACTGCGTGCCGCCGAGGACCCCGGCGAGGGCCTCGATGGCGGTTCGCGCGAGGTTGTTCTCGGGTTGCTGTGCGGTGAGTGACACGCCGGCGGTCTGGGTGTGGAAGCGAAGCTGCCAACTGCGCTCGTCGGCGGCGCCGTAGTGGTTGCGCAGCCACGTGGCCCAGATCCGGCGCGCCGCGCGATACTTCGCGATCTCCTCGAAGAAGTCAATGTGGGCGTTGAAGAAGAAGGACAGTCGCGGCGCGACCTCGTCGACGCCGAGACCAGCCTCGCGAGCCAGTTCGAGGTAGGCGAACCCGTTGGCGAGCGTGAAGGCGAGCTCTTCGGCGGCCGTCGACCCGGCCTCGCGGATGTGATAACCCGACACCGACACGGAGTTCCACTTGGGCATCTCGGCGGCGGTGAAGGCGATCGTGTCACGCACGAGGCGCATCGACTGGCGAGGCGGGAAGACGAACTCCTTCTGGGCCTGGTACTCCTTCAGGATGTCGTTCTGCAGCGTGCCCCCGAGGCGCGCGCGGGGAACGCCGGCCTCCTCGGCCTGGGCGACGAAGAGCGCCAGCATGATGGCCGCCGGCGAGTTGATGGTCATCGACGTCGTGATTGCAGACAGGTCGATGTCGCGGAACAGGTCGCGCACGTCGTCGATCGAGTCGATCGCGACTCCGCAGCGGCCAACCTCGCCGAGGGACATCGGGTCGTCGGAATCGAGTCCGAGGAGCGTCGGCATATCAAAGGCCGTCGACAGGCCGGTGCCGCCGGCGGCGATTATCTCGCGGAAGCGCCGGTTGGTGTCGACTGCGGTGCCGAAGCCCGCGAACATGCGCATGGTCCAGAGCCGGGTCCGGTACATCGAGGCGTGGATCCCGCGGGTGTAGGGGTAGACGCCCGGGAACTCACCGTCGGGTGGCCCGTAGACGGGGTCGACCTCGATCCCGGACATCGTGGCGAAACTCGGGCGACGCAGCTTGGCCGCGTCGTAGTCGCGGCGCCACCGGTCATAGGCACGCTCTGATTCCACGAGACCTCCTTTGGCAATTGGGTCGTACACCGATGTTAGGGCGTCGCTACGCCGGCGATGGTTAGCGTGGGTCGGCGATCTGCAGCGCTAACAGGGGAGCTGAGGCCTTGTTGATGCACTCGCGGTACTCGGCGGCGGGCAGGCTGTGTGCGACGATGCCGCCGCCGGCGCTCACCGTCGCGTGACCGCCGCGCAGATACAGGGTGCGGATGGTGATGGCGAAGTCGGCGTTGCCGCTGAGTGCGAAGTAGCCCACGGCCCCGCCGTAGATCCCGCGACGTACCGGTTCGAGCTCGTCGATGATCTCCATGGCGCGGACCTTGGGCGCGCCAGAGAGGGTGCCGGCGGGGAATAGGGCGTCAAAGGCGTCAAAGGCGTCCAAACCGTTCCGGAGTCGACCACTCACCTGTGAGACCAGGTGCATCAGGTGCGAGAAGCGTTCGACGTGGGCCAGTCGTTCAACGCGGACCGAACCCGGTTCGGCGACGCGTCCGACGTCGTTACGCCCGAGGTCCACCAGCATTACATGCTCGGCGAGTTCCTTCTCATCGCGCAGGATCTCGGCCTCCAGAGCGGCGTCCTCCCCTTCGGTCGCCCCGCGGGGCCGCGTGCCAGCGATCGGGCGGGTACTCACGGTCCCGTCGTGGACCCGCACGAGCATTTCGGGCGAGGCCCCGACGATGTGGGCGTCGCCGGTGTCGAGCAGGTACATGTAGGGCGACGGGTTGAGCGCCCGCAGCACCCGGTACAGCGTCAAGGGGTCCACCGTGGTCTCACGGGTGAACTGCTGGCTCACGACGACCTGGAAGACGTCGCCGCTGACGATGTGATCCTTGGCCCGTCGTACGATTGCCTCGTAGGCCGGTTGCTTGAAGTTGGACAACCCCGCGGCGATCTCGCGGATGTCGACGCCGTCACGGGCGTTGGGGGCGGTCGCCACGAGCCGCTCGACGTCGATGTCGCGATCGGGCCCGGGTCCGAGCAGGATCGCGATGAGCTCGTCGAGGTACGCCCGCGCCAGGCGGTAGGCCCCGGCTGGATCGTCCTTCGGCTCGAGCACGACGGTGATCACGGCCGTTGTCGAATAGCGCAGGTGATCGACCACGAGCACCGCCGACGGGAATGAGAAGTCGACGTCGGGCCACTCGGGTTGGTCGCCGCGTGGGAGTCGCTCGAGACGCCGGACGTAGTCGTAGGTGAGGAATCCGACGGCGCCACCGAAGAAGTCGGGTAAGTCACTCGGTCGATAGGTCTGATAACGCTGGAGGATGACACGCAGAGTCTCGAGCGGGCCGCGCGGGTCGGGCGCGACGTCGAGCCCCGAGACGAGCGTCTGGCCGTCACGGACGTGGACGCGCCAACGCCGATCGAGGCCGATGAACGAGTACCGGCCAGTCGTCTCGCCCATGGCGGCGCTCTCGAGCAAGAAGACGGCCCTGCCACCGCCGAAGCGCTGGAAGAGCGACACCGGCGTGTCGCGGTCGAGCTGGAGGGTCACCGCGAGGGGGATGACGTTGAATCCCTGTCCGGCGAGATCGAGGAACGCGGCCTCGTCCATCGTCGTCGTCACTGGGGGCGCCTCACGGCACCGTAGGATAGTCCCATGTCGTCGGGTCCTTCGGTACTGGTCATCGACAACTACGACTCGTTCGTGTACAACCTCTACCAGTACCTCGCCGAGTTAGGTGCGTCACTTCGCGTGGTGCGCAACGACGAGGTCACCGACGACGACCTCGACGAGACCATCGACGGCGTGCTGATCTCGCCAGGTCCCGGACACCCGCGCGACGCCGGACGCTGTCGCGAGGTGATCGAGTCCTGTGCGGCGGCCGAGCGGCCGATGCTCGGGGTCTGTCTCGGCCACCAGGCCCTGGGCGACACCTTCGGTGCGTCGATCGTGGCCGCGCCGACCCTCGTGCACGGCCAGGCGAGCCTGGTCGAACACGAGGGTCGGGGGGTCTTCGCCGGGATGCCCGAACCGTTTGCGGCGGGCCGTTACCACTCGCTTGTCGTCGACCCGACGACGTTGCCCCCCGAGTTCGAGGTCACCGCGCGCACGGGTGGTGTCGTCATGGGCATCCGCCACCGGGAGTTGCCGCTCGAAGGGGTTCAGTTTCATCCCGAATCCGTACTGACCGAGGACGGCTACAGCCTGCTCGCGAACTGGCTCGAGGTCTGTGGGTCCAACGATGCGCGCGAGCGCGCGCGTTCGCTCAACGTTCGCAGTTCCGATGTGCGCCGGTCACTGCCGGACCTGGCGCGACGCACGTAATCTCACTCGATGCCGAGGCGCGTCTCGATGACACCCTCGGCAGTCCGCTCGACGCGGTAGGCCGCGGGCCCCGTGTTGGGATCGACCGGCTGGTCGGCGACGACTCGTTCGAAATCGTCGTTGCGGTACCAGACGCCGACGTGGTCGTCCGTGGCGTAGGCGAGCGGAAGCGTACCCTCGCCAACCAGGCGATGCAGGAGGGGTCGCCGCTGGGGCTCAGAGTCGTAGTGGACCCCGTTCGCGTAAGGCACGAGCGCCAGGCCCGTATCGATCGCGCGCAGCGTCGGCCCGAAGGAGTCGGTCGTACCGCCCACGTGCCAGCAGAGGCTGCCCGCCGACACGCCAGCGAGGACCACGCCAGCCTCCCAGGCGGCCCGCATCGCCTGGTCGACCCCGTGCAAGCGCCAGAGCGAGAGCAGGTTCGCGACCGATCCACCACCGACCCAGACGAGGTCGCAGCCCACGAGGCGCTCCTCGGGCGGCGCGGTGGGCTGCGGGAAGAGTCGCAGCTGGGTGACGTCGCAGCCGACGGCGTTGAAGGACTCGTAGAGCATGGCGTAGTACGCATCGGCGTCGCCGCTCGCGGTGAGGACCAGACAGACCCGAGGTCGTGAGGCACCGGTCACGGCGAGTGCGTCGAGCAGCATGGCGCCGGGTCGCACCGTCTGTTGGACAGGTCCGGGAATGAAGCCACCGGAGGTAGCGAGGATACGTCGAATCGTCATCTTGTTGTTCTAGTCGCGTTGCCGAGGTTGCGTAGGATGCCTGCAGCGGGACCAACACCTCGAGGAGGACTATGACGGGCGTGGTAATCATCGACGAGCGCATCGACCACCTGCTCGGTGAGTTCCCGCCGTCCTCGACCGATGCCGTCACTTTCCTCGGTGCGCAGTTCGACCTCGGACTCGCGTGGGCACACTTCCCCGAGGGTGATGGGGGAGTCGGTGGGACCCCAGCCGATCACTTGCGTGTCCTGCAGCGACTCGCCGGTGCCGGAGCCCCCACGGCGGCGAACCGCAATGTCATCGGCTACGGCATGGTCGCGCCGACCCTGGTCGTGCACGGCACCGACGAGCAGCGACGCCGCTATCTGCGCCCGCTTTTCACCGGCGAGGAGATCTGGTGCCAGTTGTTCTCCGAGCCCGGAGCGGGTAGTGACGTGGCGGCATTGTCGACCCGCGCAGTTCGCGACGGCGACGAATGGCGCATCGACGGCCAAAAGGTGTGGACCACGCTCGCCCACGTCTCCGCCTTCGGGCTGCTAATCGCTCGCACCGATCCCGACGTCACAAAGCACCGCGGGATGACCGCGTTCCTGGTGGACATGCGCGCCGCCGGCGTCGAGGTCCGGCCCCTGTACCAGATCACTGGTGAGGCGGAGTTCAACGAGTGCTTCTTTAATGGCGCGCGAGTCGGGGATGACCAGCGATTGGGTGACGTGGGCGACGGCTGGCGAGTGGCGCTGACGACGTTGATGAACGAGCGGGTCTCCATCGGTGGCACCGTGCCGTCGCGCGGGTCGGGACTGATCGGTGAGGCCATGTCCATCTGGCGTGAGCGATGGTCTGCGCGTACGGACCGCCACGCCCAGGCCATGCGCAGCGAACTGCTGGCGGCCTGGGTGCGCAACGAAGTCGCTCGGCTCACCAACTGGCGCGCGAGCGACCTGCGACGTGCGGGCACCCCCGGTCCAGAGGGTTCGGCGGCGAAGCTGGTCTTTGCCGAGGAGAACCAGCGCACGAGCGCGCTCTGTGTCGACCTGCTCGGTGCCGACGGCATGCTGTACGGCTCGAACTACCCATTGGTGCGGCCCACCGAGTCGGCGTTCAACAGCGCCGATCCGCGCAAGGCCTTCCTTCGGATGCGTGCGAACTCGATCGAAGGCGGCACCAGCGAGGTCATGCGCAACATCATCGGCGAGCGCGTGCTCGGGCTCGCCGGCGAACCACGGGTGGACAAGGACCTGGCTTGGAAGGACGTCCCGCGAAGTTAGACGCGCGCCACGAGCTTTTCGGCGAAGAACTGGTACGTGCGTGATGTGGCGTCGTTAGCCGCGGCTTCGTTGAATACCGCCGGTCGTCCGTCACAGTTGAACCCGTGTTCCGCGTCGGCGTACCGGACGATCTCGGCGCCGTAGGGCGAGGTGCTCGTCGTGACGCGAAGTGCCTCCACCTGCTCGACGGGGATTCCCTTGTCGAGGTCGCCGTAGAAGCCCATCCACGCACACTTCAGATCGCCCGCGAGTTCAAGGAGAGACGGCAGTCCGAACCGGCCCGTCTCGACGCCGCCGCCGTAGAACGTGGCGGCGGCGCCAGCCACCCCCAACGTCGCGGCGTAGAACGTCACCGAGCCACCCATGCAGTATCCGACGACACCGGTGGAACCGGCCGTGTAGCCGGCGTCGGTGAGGAATCGGCTCGCTGCCAGCAGGTCGTCGGTCAACCCGTCGCGCGTGAGCGACCCAACGGCCGCCATGGCTTCGGGGAACTGGTCGTAGGGGATTTCCGGCGAGCCGACGCGGTGGAACAGCTCTGGCGCCACGGCGTAGTAGCCCTGGTCGGCGAATCGTTGGGTCACCGCGCGAATGTGATCGTTGACGCCGAAGGCCTCCTGGAGCACGATTACCCCACGCGGTGCGGTCGCGTCGCCTGCGACCTGGATCGGTGTGCCCGTCTCCAATGCGTGACGAGTGGTCATGAGAAATCTGGTCCCTTCGTTCGACTGCGCTTGAGTTCGAAGAACCCCGGTGTTGCGGCGACGGCGACCACGCCGTCGAAGAGCCGTCCGGCGTCTTCGCCCTTGGGAGCGGGCGTGACCACGGGCCCGAAGAAAGCGACGTCCCCGACGTGGATCACCGGTGTGCCGACGTCGAGGCCTACGGGGTCCATGCCCCGATGGTGACTGGCGCGAAGCAGTTCGTCGTACGTGGTGACCGAGCCCGACTCGGCGAGGTCGGCTTCGAGTCCGACCTCAGCCAAGGACTCTGCGATGATCGTGGGCACGTCGTCTAGACCGCCGACGTGCCGTCGATGGCCCATCGCGCTGTAGAGCGGCTCGATCACGGCGTTGCCGTGGCGCTGCTCGGCGGCGATCAGCACGCGCACCGGTGCCCACGCGTGGGCAAGGAATTTCTGGTACTCGTCGCTGAGATCGCGACCCTCGTTGAGTACGGCGAGGCTCATGACGTGAAAGCGAACCTCGAGGTCTCGCACGGACGCGGCCTCGAGCAGCCAGCGTGAAGTCATCCACGCCCAGGGACAAGCGGGATCAACCCAAAGGTCTACGGGCTGGGTCATACTTGCTCCTTCGCGTGGACGTACGCCTTGAGCACGGCCGAGACCACGTTGGTCACCCGTACTGCAGTGGGCAGATCGAGCATCTCGTCGATGCCGTGTGCGTTGGAGTGCGGTCCGAGGACCCCCGTCGCAACGAACTGGACGCCGGGGTAGCGGCGACCGAGGGAGGCGAGGAACGGGATCGAGCCGCCTTCGCCTGTGAAGGCGGCTTCCCGGCCAAAGGCGTCGGTCGACGCTTGATCGAGGGCGTCGGCCAGCCACGGCTCGAGCGCCGGCGCCACCCAGCCCTGGGCGGTGTTGGTTGCGTGCAACGAGATCTGTGCGCCCTCGGGGGGGTCGGTCAGCAGGGTCCGTTCGATGGCTGCGTACACGTCGAGGGGATCGACGGTCGGCGGCAGTCGCATCGAAAGCACCGCAGTCGTGCTCGGGCGCACGACGTTGCCCGCGATTGCGGGATCCGGCGCACCCCCGAGGCCGATGATCGATAGGGCGGGGTACCACGTCTGTCGCACGATGCGCTCGGCGGCCGAGTCGCCCATGAGCTCGACCCCGGGAAGGGTCGGCATCTCGGTGGCGAGCAGGTCGTCGAACTCGTCGGCCAAGATCTGTGCTGCGGCGTGCACGTCATCGGGGATCGCGGCGTTGGCCTCGGGGAGCAGGACCATACCGGTGGAGGCGTCTTCGATGCGATCGAGGAGTTGGCGCAGAATCCGGAACGACGACGGAACCACACCACTCGCACTGCCACTGTGCACGCCGCGCTCGAGCACGCCGACGCGGACCTCGGTGTTCACCAGCCCGCGCAGTGAGGTTGTCACCCAGAGCCGGTCGTAGCTGAGGGCGCCCGAGTCGAGGCACACGAGCAGGCGCACGTCGCCGAGGGTGTCCTTCAGATCGTCGAGATAGGCCTCAAGGTCCTCGCTGCCGCTCTCCTCGCTCGCTTCGATCACGATGACGATCCGCGGGTGGGCGACGCCGTCGTTCTCGAGCGCGGCGACGGCGAGACCGGCGCTGAACGTCGAATAACCGTCATCGGAGATACCGCGCGCGTACACCTGGTCGCCTCGACGCACCGGTACGAAGGGGTCCAGCCCGGCGGACCAATCGCCGAGCGGCGGTTGTTTGTCGAGATGGCCGTAGAGGATGACCGTCCCGTCGACGGGGGCGGTGGCCTCGACGATGGCCGTGATCAACGGTGTTCGACCCTCGAGGTGGTGGACGAGGACTGTGGCGTTGGGAAGGGTGGCGGTGATCCAATCGGCGAGCAGGTTCGCCGCCCGGTCGAGCTCACCGTTGGCTGCCCACGACTCATCGAAGGACGGTGAGAGGCAGGGAATGGTCGCGTAGTCGAGGAGCGTTGGCAGCGCCAAGTGTTCGAAGTCTTGAAGGGTGAGTGCGGGCACGCAAACGAGGTTAGCGGCCGGTTACGGGACCGTCGACCACGCGCCAACAGTAATGAGCGACCGCGGAACGGAACCCCTCGAAGGCTGCACCCGCGTCTCGCAAGGAGCGCTCATCGATCATTTCGTCGAGTCCGTGCAACTGGCTCCAGCCGTTTCGAACGCCGAAGTCACCGGCTGGAGAGAAGTCTTGCCGGTCTAAAGTGAACAAAATATACCGTTGATCGGACCTGTGGCCGATCTCTCCTA
>JAJZSM010000045.1 GCA_021849765.1 Actinomycetes bacterium
CTACGCGCTCGGCCTGCCCGTGCAGCGCGTGCCGTCACACGAGAGTGGCCGGCGCGTCGCGGTCGTCGGGTCGGGACCCGCCGGGCTCGCCGCCGCGGCCCAACTGCGCGCCGCGGGCCACGCCGTAACGGTCTACGAGCGCGCCGACGCCATCGGCGGGCTGTTGCGCTACGGGATACCCGCCTTCAAGCTCGAAAAGACCGTGCTCGACCGCCGTCTCGGGGCCATGGTCAACGCGGGGATCACCTTTGTCACCTCGAGCACGATCGGCCCGGCGGACACGCCACTCAGCGTCCTGCAACAGCGCTACGACGCGGTGCTGCTCGCTGTCGGCTCGACCACGCCACGTCTCATCGCGGTACCCGGCTCGGACCTGAACGGGGTCATGCCCGCGATGACCTATCTCGAGGCGGCGAATCGGGCCGTCGCGACCCAGACCACGAGCCCGATCGATGCCCACGACCGGGCCGTTCTGATCCTCGGCGGCGGAGACACCGGCGCCGACTGCCTCGGCACCGCCCATCGCCAGGGCGCGCGCTCGGTGACCCAGATCGAGATCCTCGAGCGTCCGCCGAACCACCGACCGACCGACCAGCCTTGGCCCACGATGCCGCGGATCTTCAAGACCACTTCGGCGCACGCTGAAGGCGGCGAGCGGGTCTTTGCCACAGAGACAGTCGAGTTCCTCGGCGAGACTGCGGTGAGCGCGGCGGTACTGACCCACCGCGACACCGGCCAGTCCGAGACCATCGAGGCGGACCTAGTGCTGATCGCCGCCGGCTTCACGGGACCCGAGCTTGCGACCCTCGGGCTCACCGACTCGTCCCTGGTGACCGAGCGCGCGACGTTGAGGGTCGACGACACCTGGCGCACGTCCCTCGACGGTGAGGCACCGGTCTTCGCGTGCGGTGACGCCGTACGTGGCCAGAGCTTGATTGTCTGGGCGATCGCCGAGGGACGCAGCGCCGCCGCGGCTGTGGACGCCTATCTGATGGGCGAAACCGTCCTGCCTGCACCTGTAGCGCCCTATCGAACCTCCTGGTAACGCGAGTCGCTCGGACTTTGTAGCATCGTCCCAGGGGAACGGAGACGACATGCAGAGCACGATGCAGGACTCGCCACTGGTCATCAGTGGCATCATTCGACACGGCGAGTGGATCTACGCCGACAAGACCGTCTACACGGTGACCGCCACCGGTGTGGAGCAGGCGACCTTCACCGAGATCGCCAATCGCGCTGAGCAGCTCGCGGCGGCGCTGCACCGACTCGGGATCGGCGACGGGGACCGTGTCGGGACCTTCATGTGGAACAACCAGGTCCACATGGAGGCGTACCTCGCCGTGCCGGCCATGGGCGCGGTGCTGCACACCCTTAACATCAGGCTCTTCCCCGAGCAACTCGCGTTCGTGATCAACCACGCCGAAGACCAGGTAATCATTATCGATCACACGCTGATCCCGCTGCTCGCCAAGGTTCGCGACCAGATCCCCACGGTCAAGCACATCATCGTCCACGGCCCCGACGAGAGCGGCGCGCTGGGCGAGACGATCGACTACGAGGACTTCATCGGAGCCGAATCGCCGGGCTTCGTCTGGCCCGACCTCGACGAGAAGTCCGCGGCGATCATGTGCTACACGTCAGGCACCACGGGCAATCCCAAGGGCGTCGTCTACTCGCACCGGTCGATCTGGCTGCACTCACTCGCCTCGACGAGCGCGAACTCGATTGGACTGTCCGAGAAGGACCGGTGCTTACTCATCGTGCCGATGTTCCACGTCAACGCGTGGGGTGCCGTCTACACCGCTTTCTTCGCCGGCACCGAGCTCATCATGCCCCAGATGTTCCTCCAGGGTGAACCCATCGTGAAGATGATCCGCGAGCTGCGACCCACCATCTCACTCGGTGTGCCCACGGTCTGGAACGACGTATTACGAGCCGCGGAGAACGACGCGGACGCCGACTTCTCCTCGATGCGCGGCATCCTCGCCGGAGGTTCAGCCGTGCCGCGCTCGATGATCGAGACCTTCCGCGAGCGCTACGGTCGCAACATGGTCCAGGGGTGGGGGATGACCGAGACGAGCCCGCTCGCCGCGGTCTCGATCCCACCGGCCGGCACACCGCCAGAAAAGGAGATCGACTATCGTGCCAAGGCCGGCCGCGTGGTGGCCGGCGTCGAGATGCGCATCACCGACGACGATGGCTCTGTCCTGCCCAACGACGGTCAGACTGTGGGCGAGTTCGAAATCCGCGGTCCGTGGGTCACCGGTTCGTACTACGGCGTTGACGCCCCCGAACGGTTCCACGACGGGTGGCTGCGTACCGGTGACATCGGCACGCTCGACCACGAGGGCTTCATGGTGATCAGCGACCGAACCAAGGACGTGATCAAGTCTGGTGGTGAATGGATCAGCTCGGTCGAGCTCGAGGGGACTGTCATGGCCCACCCGGCCGTCTTTGAGGCCGCGGTCATCGCCGTGCCCGACGACAAGTGGCAAGAACGACCACTGTGCTGCGTAGTGCTGCGACCCGGGGCGAGCGCGAGCGCGGCGGAATTGCGCGACTTCCTCGCCGCGCGCGTCGCCAAGTGGTGGCTGCCCGAACACTGGACGTTCGTCGACTCGATCCCCAAGACCAGCGTCGGCAAGTTCGACAAGAAGGTGTTGCGCGCACAGTTCGCCGCGGGAGAGTTGAACGTCGAGACCCTCGCGTCGTGACGTCCTTTACGGCGCTCGCCGACGAGATCGCCGCGCTCGAGGAGCGAGTGAGTGACGCCGTCTTTGACGCCGTTCGAGCGCAGTTGCGTGACGACGACGCGGCGCGCGACGTCGAGCGCCAGCTCGCCCGGGTGCGACGCAGCCTGCAGAAGGCCGAGGCGATCTTGCGCGGCCTACCGGAGTAACTACCCGCCACGCTCTTCGAAGCCCACCACGACGGCGTGCTGTCGAACCCGTGCCGACTTCCTCGGGCTCGGAGCTCGAGCGCCCAGTCACGCGGTCAATGACGTGTCAGGCTGTCGCTCAGGTCGGTGGGGCAACGCTGTGGCGACCGGAGCCCTTTAGTCCAGGTCGTTGACGGCGTCGATGAGTCGACGCAGCTCGACGTAGCGGCGCCCATCGAAGTCGAAGGTCAGGGCGTTCGCCTCAGCCCGTAGCCCTTCGCCCGTGGCGAGTTCGGGCACGCGGCGCTCGAGAACGACACACTCATCGAGTGTGAGTTGGCGACGCAACCCGATCCGCCCGCGTCCCGAAGCCACACTGAACTCGGAGAAGTTCGTGTAGAAGTGGTCGATCTCTCGCTCCACCTCGTCGAGTGAGTGACAGATCTTGAACAGGATCGCCGCGTCCTCGTCGAGATAACCCGTCTCGATGACTGACTCGTTGATGAACCGTTGCCACGACTCCCAGTAGGTTCCCTCGACAGTGTCGACCAACAGCACCGGTGCAGGTCCGCCCTTGCCGGTGTGCAGCAGCGTGAGAATCTCGAAGACCTCGTCCATCGTGCCCAGCCCGCCGGGGAAGAACACGAAGGCCAAAGACTCCTTGGTCAGCGCGACCTTTCGAGTGAAGAAGTACTTCATTTCCACCAGCCGGCTCTCGGCGTCGACGTAGGGGTTCGAGCTCTGCTCAAAGGGCAACGCGATGTTCACGCCGAGGGTTTCATCCAGTCCCGCACCTTCGGCCGCGGCCTCCATGATCCCGGGTCCAGCGCCGGAGACGGTCATCCATCCGCGTGCAGCCATACGCCCGCTCAACGAGCGCGCCATCGCGTAGAGGGGTGAGGTGGCCGGCGTGCGCGCTGATCCAAAGACGGTGAGTTTCGGTCGATCGCGCCACGGCGAAAACAGGCGCGCGGCGATGAGCAGTTCACGCATCGCGGTCGCCGCGACTCGAAGGTCACGCACGTCGTGACCCGACTGGACGAGTGACGAGACGTCCTCGAGCAGGTCGCGGACCTGCGCCAATTCAACGTCGTTAGCGACGTCGACCAGCCCGCTCTCACTGAGGAAGGCCTCCACGGCCGGGTCGGTCACAGCGCCTGATAGAGCGTGCTGCGTTGGATCAACGGCCGACCGAGCGGGGCGACGAGTTCGTGGAGGTGCGCGACGTCCAATTCCTGACCGTGCACGGCACCGGCCGCGCGTGAGATGTTCTCGTCCATCAGGGTCCCGCCGAGGTCGTTGGCGCCGGCGCCGAGCACGCGACGCACACCGTCGATGCCCATCTTGACCCAGCTGACCTGGATGTTGTCGATCAGTGTCGCGTAGTGCAACCGTCCGACCGCGTGAATCAGAACGGCCTCGCGGAACGTTGGGCCCTTTCGCGCTCGACCGCGTAGGAAGAGCGGCGTCGCCATGTGGACGAACGGCAGTGGAACGAACTCGGTGAACCCGCCCGTCTCGAGTTGCAGGTCGCGGGTCACGAGCAGGTGGGTCGCCCACTCGTCGGCGCCTTCGACGGCGCCGAACATGATCGTGATGTTCGAGTGGAGTCCGACGTGGTGGGCGGCCCGGTGCACGTCGAGCCATTGCTGGGTGTTTAGCTTGTCGGGGCACAGGATCGCGCGCACGTTATCGTCAAGGATCTCCGCGGCGGTGCCGGGCAACGTCTTAAGACCCGCATCGCGAAGTTGGGTCAGGTACGACTCGAGGTCCTCGTTGTTTCGGCGCGCGCCCTCGAAAATCTCGAGTGCGCTGAAGGCGTGGATGTGCATCGTTGGGGACGCCTCGTGCACCGCGCGCACGACGTCGAGGTAGTAGTCACCGTCGAAGTTCGGATGGATCCCGCCCTGTAGGCAGACTTCAGTCGCGCCACGCTCTTCGGCCTCTCGGACACGATCGGCGATCTCATCGAGTCCGAGCAGGTACGGGTCGCCGCGCAGATTGAGCGAGAGCGGCCCCTTGGAGAAGGCACAGAATCGGCACTTGAAGGTGCAGACGTTCGTGTAGTTGATGTTGCGGTTGACGACGTAGGTGATCTCGTCGCCCACCAAACGCCGCCGCACGTCATCGGCGAGCTCCACGACGGCGTTGAAGTCACCGCCGCGAGCGTTGAGCAGGGTGACGAGTTCGGCGTGTTCGAAGGGGTACCCAGGTTCGTAGCGCGCGAGGATCTCCTCGACTGCCGAGGTGTGCACCCGTGACACGGGGGCCTCCGGCGGCGGCGTCTCGGCGCCCGACGCCCAGGCGTCGTCGCGCGCGAGGCCCGTGGAGTCGGCACTCGCCAGCATGAACGGCCGCACGTGCTCGTGCACGAACGCCTCGTGACGACCGAGATGCTCCGGGTAGATCGCCAGACGCGGCACCAGGTGCAGTCCGCGCAGCTCGACCTGACGTCGCAGGATCCCGACGGCCGGCCAGGCGCGCTCGGGATTCACGTGATCGATGGTGACCGGCGAGATGCCACCGAAGTCGTCGATGCCGAAGTCCAAGAGGCCCGCCGGGTCGTCGCTGAGGTTCGGCGGCGCCTGGAGATGCACGTCGTCGGGCAAAAGTAGCCGCGCCGCCGCGATCGTCCAGTGGAACTCCTCGTCGCTCGCCGCGGGCTCGTGGGCCATCGCGGTGCGCGCCTTGGGTAGGAAGTTCTGAATGATCACCTCTTGGACGTGACCGAATTCAAGGTGGGAGGTGCGGATGGCGTCGAGCGCCTCGATCCGGTCGGCGCGCGACTCGCCGATCCCCACCAGGAGACCCGTGGTGAAGGGGATCCGCAACTCACCCGCGAAGCGCAAGGTGTCCAGACGCCGCTCGGGGTCCTTGTCCGGCGACAGCCGGTGCGCGTCCAGGGTGGCGAGCGATTCGAGCATCATTCCCTGGGAGACCGAGGAGGCGCGCAACTGGTCAAGCTCGTGGCGATACAGCGCACCAGCGTTGATGTGGGGCAACAACCCCGTCCCGTCGAGGACCATCTGGGCGGCGGTGGCGAGGTAGTCGACCGTCGAACGGTAGCCCCGGGCGGCGAGCCAGCGGGCGGCTTCGTCGTAGCGAAGCTCGGGGCGCTCCCCGAGTGTGAAGAGCGCCTCGGTGCACCCCGCGTCGCGTCCCGACTGAGCGATCGCCATGACCTCGTCGAGCGACAGGTACGGGGCGCTCACGTGTGCGGGCGCCTGGGCGAAGGTGCAGTAGCCGCATCGATCGCGACACAATTTGGTCAGGGGGATGAAGACCTTGGGGGAGTAGGTGACCACGTGACCGTGGGCTCTGCGCGCTAGGTCGACGGCAGCGGGGGCCACGTCGGCGGCGGTCGCGTTGACCAGGTCCGACACGATGGCATTGTGAGAATGCTTCGTCATGCGTGCATCCTACTTGCGCCGCTGCGCCACCCTACGGGTCACTCGGACGCGCACTGGGTCAGGCGGAGTGCCCACTCAGTTTCGTGCGCACTGTCTCGAGCAGCTCCTCGTAGGAGGCGATAAAGGCCGCCACACCCTCGTCCTCGAGTCGCTGGGTCACCGCCGCGAGGTCCACCGCGGGCGCAAGCGTGTCGAGGGTCGCGATCGCGGCAGTCGTGCGAGCGCTGTCGCGAAGGATCGACACGTCATAGGAACCGCGGGCGAGCGCCGCGGCCAGGGTGGCGTCGGGCATCGTGTTGACCGTCTCGTCGGCCGCGATGGTGTTGACGTAGAGCAGTTCGTCGTAGGCGGGGTTCTTGGTCGAGGTGGACGCCCACAGAGGCCGTTGCACCTGGGCGCCGCGCGTGAGGAGCGACTGGACGCGCGGCGAGCCGACCACCTCCGTAAAGGCCGCGTAGGCCCGTGCCACCTGCGCGACGGCGATCGTGCCACGACGAGGGTCACTTGGTTCGAGCAGTTGATCGACAGCGACGTCGACACGCGACACGAAGAACGAGGCGACGCTGGCGATGTCCGCGAGGTCGTGACCACGCTCAATCGCGAGTTCGAGCCCGCTCGCCCAGGCGTCCATCACCGCTCGGTACCGATCGATCGAGAAGATCAGGGTGACGTTCACGTTGATACCGTCGCCGAGGACCGTGCTGATCGCTTCGAGGCCGGCGACGGTGGCCGGGATCTTGATCATGACGTTCCGTCGCCCGACGGCCGCAGCTAGGCGACGGGCCGCGGCGATCGTGGCTTGGGTGTCGTGCGCCAGACGCGGTGAGACCTCCAGTGATACGAAGCCGTCGAGGTAGCGCCGGCGCGAGGCGGCGAAGTCGGACCGAGCCGCGTCGTTGACCCCGGCCAATACGTCACAGGCGTCACGGACATCATCGACCGCGAGGTGTTCGAAGACCTGCTCGGGATCGTCCGTGCTGAGTCCGGCGATGCGTTCGTCGTAGGCGCTGGAGGTCGCGAGGGCCTTTGCAAAGATCGAGGGGTTCGAGGTCACGCCACGAACACCCTCGGCGACGTAGCGCGCGAGGGTCCCGTCGTCGAGCCAGTCACGCCGGATGTTGTCGATCCAGGGACTCTGGCCGACCTCGTTGTACAGGTCATCTAAGCGGGTCATGATGAGGCTCCTAACCAATCACGGACGTGGTCGACCAGACACTGGGCGCCGATGTTGAAATAATCGAACACGTAATCGCCCGGCGCGGACAGCCCGAAGGAGTCGATGCCGATCGCGTGATCGACGTAACGCGACCAACCGAGCGTCGCGCCGGCCTCGAGGGACACCGAGGGCAGCGAGCGACGAAGCACCGTGTCGCGGTACTCGCGGGGCTGTTCTTCGAAGCAGGTCCAGCACGGCATGGCGACGACGCGCGTGACGATTCCGTCGGCGGCGAGTTGTTCACTGGCTGCGATGGCGGCTGACACCTCAGAGCCCGTCGCGACCAGGGTGAACCGGGCGTCCTCGGACTCGCGCACGACGTATCCACCGTTGCGCGCACCCGACTTGGAAGCGCGACGGTCGTCGTCGTTCATGACGGTGACGTCCTGGCGCGAGAGCACCAGCGCCGTAGTGGGTGGATTGTGGTCGGCCAAGTACGCTGCCACCAGGTCGAGGGTCTCGTTAGCGTCCGAGGGCCGCACCACGTGGAGCTGGGGCATCGCGCGCAAGGCCATGAGGTGTTCCACTGGCTGATGGGTCGGACCATCCTCACCGACGCCGATCGAGTCGTGGGTGAACACGAAGAGCGTGCCGACCCGGCTCAGTGCGGCCAGGCGGATCGAGGGTCGGGCGTAGTCACTGAAGACGAAGAACGTCGAACCGATCGGGCGGATTCCGCCGTGCGCCGCCTGACCAACGAGTACGGCGCCCATCGCGAACTCGCGCACGCCGTAGTGGATCTGACGGCCTCCGGGCGCCGACGCGCCCTGAGGCGCACCGTGCAGAACCACGCCCGTGTTGTCTGTCAGGTCGGCCGATCCAGCCGTCAGGCCCGGGGTGTGGGCCGCCCAGGTGTCCATGGCGCGCTGCATCGCCTTGCGCGTTGCGACGCGGCTCCCACCGACGAAGTAGTCGACGGGCCCGACTTCAGCCAACGCACCGTTGGTGTCGTACTGGTGGCGCAGGCGGGCGCCACGCTCGCCGGCGGCGACCGTCGCCGCCTCCCAGCGCGTGTGTTCGGCGCGGCGCGCCACGAGCGCCTCGACCATCGCAGACGGGAGTTCGGGGTCCAGGTGGAACGCGACGTCGGGGACACCGAGGATCGCCTTGACCTGAGTGATCGCCTCGGCGCTGAAGGGCGAGCCGTGGGCCTCGCGTCGGTCCATCATCACCGGGGACGGGAAGCCGATGTGTGAGCGAATGATCACCAGCGTGGGTCGTGCGGTCTCGGCGATCGCCGCCGCGCCGGCCGCTTCGAGCGCATTGAGGTCGTTGGCCTGCTCACCCAGTTCGATGACGTGCCAGCCATAGGCGCGAAAACGCCCGGCCGCGTCGTCGTGCATGGCCAATTCGGTCGGGCCATCGATCGTGATGTGATTGTCGTCGTAAAAGACCGTCAGTCGGTCCAAGCCGAGTGAGCCGGCGAGCGAAGCCGCCTCGTGGCTGATCCCCTCCTCGAGGCACCCGTCACCAGCTACCACCCAGGTGCGGTGGTTGACCAGGTCCTCGCCGAAGTCCGCGCGCAAGATTCGTTCCGCGATCGCCATGCCGACGCCGTTGGCGATGCCTTGTCCGAGCGGTCCGGTGGTGACCTCGACCGTCGGTGTGACACCGCGTTCCGGATGACCGGGCGTGCGCGAGTGGGGCTGGCGGAATCCCCTCAGGTCCTGCTCGTCCAGGTCGTAGCCGAACGCGCGGGCGAGACCGTACTGCAGGATCGAAGCGTGTCCACAGCTCAAGATGAATCGGTCCCGATCCACCCACTGGGCATCAGTGGGATCGTGGCGCAGCAGCCGCGAGAAGAGCGTCACCCCGAGCGGGGACAACGCCATCGCCGTCCCGCTGTGGCCAGATTTGGCCTGGGCCGGCGCGTCCATGGCCAACGCCATGATCTCGCGGATCGCGCGACCTTCGAGTTCGTTCGCGCCGGTGAATAAGTGGTCGACCATGGCTAGAACAGTACCCAACTTTCCACTGACTTCCCGGTGGCCGGTACCCTGAGTCATGCTCCAGATTCCACCCAACTGTGACCTCACCTTAGGGTTGACGCGGGTCGTGACGCCCGACGGGGCCCCGAGCGTCTGGCGCGCTCGGATCGATGAACGGTTCTTGAATCCGGCGGGCACCGTCCAGGGTGGCTTCCTCGCCGCCGTCGTCGACTCGGC
>JAJZSM010000046.1 GCA_021849765.1 Actinomycetes bacterium
CGTTCCTCGTGATCCGGGCCTTCGGCGCACGAATGGCCGAGCGTGGGCGCGGCAGCATCATCGTCTACTCGAGCATCCGCGCCCAGGTGGTCGAACCCGGTCAAGGGGTCTACGCCGCCACCAAGGCCGGCGTACTGCAGCTGGTGCGCACCGCGGCCGCGGAGTTCGGCCCCTCTGGCGTGCGCGTGAACACCATCGCTCCCGGTGTGGTGGACACAACGCTCACCGCCTCGATCAAGGCCGACGACGAGTGGTACAACGCGTACGCAAATAAGTCGGTGCTCGGCCGCTGGGCGAAGCCCGAGGAGCTCGTGGGCGCCACGGTCTTTCTCGCCTCGGACGCCAGTTCCTACGTGACCGGTGCATACCTGACCGTGGATGGCGGCTGGCTCGCGGCCGATGGTCGCTACACCCCACGACTGTAGAGAGGTTGGAATGATGAACGCATCCAATGCGACACTCGACGCGATCGACCCCGCCACCGAGGAGGTGTTCGCGACGCTTCCGGTGTCAGACCCGGCGGACGTGACGAATGTTGTACAGCGCGCTCGTGACGCTCTGGCGACGAATACCCAGTGGAAGGACCCCGCGCATCGCGCTCGAACCTTGCACGAGATGGCCCGGCTCTTGCGCGAGAACGTGGACGAGCTTGCAGTGGCCGAGTGCCGCGACACGGGCAAGCCACTCGCCCAGGGCCGTGATGACGTGCTAATGGCCGCGGCCTATTTCACGTACTACGCGGGCTGGGTGGACAAGTTCGGTGGCCGGTCCATTCCCCTGGGCAGTGAGTTCGTCGACTACACCGTACGTGAGCCGTGGGGGGTGTGCGCACAGATCATCCCCTGGAACTACCCACTCCAGGTAACCGCGCGATGTGCGGCGCCCGCGATGGCGGTCGGCAACGCGGTCGTGCTCAAGCCCTCGGAGCAGGCGTCGGTGACGCCCTACCGGTTGATGACCCTCTACCGGGAGGCCGGTCTCGCCGAGGACATGTTCGCCGTGGTGCTGGGTGCTGGTGACGTCGGCTCGGCGCTGGTGGGTGACCCGGGCGTCGATCACGTGACGTTCGTCGGCTCGGCTGCGGTCGGCCAACGCGTCGCCCAGCAGTGCCTGGAGCGCTACATTCCCGTCGAGCTGGAGATGGGGGGCAAGTCGCCGTCGATCGTCTTCGAGGATGCCGACCTCAACCGTGCCATCCCGGTGATCGTGCGGGCACTCATTCAGAACGCGGGCCAGAGCTGCTCGGCGGGTTCGAGAGTCATCATCGCCGCGCCGATTTACGACGAGGTGATCGCACGCCTCGTCGACGCGTTCGCAAAGCTCAGCGTCGGCCCGGGCGAGGAGGACTTCGACCTGGGGCCACTCATCTCGTCGCGCCAACGAGCCCACGCCGAGGCGATGGTCGACCGGGCGCGCGAGGGTGGTGCGCGCGTCGTGTGCGGCGGTAAGCGCCCAGCCGATCTTGCGAGCGGCTGGTACCTCGAACCAACGTTGATCGACAACGTCCCCGCCGACGCCGAGATCGTCCAGGAGGAGGTCTTCGGGCCGGTCCTCGTCGCGGCCCGCTTCGAGGACGACGACGAGGCCGTGCGCTTGGCCAACAACTCCAAGTACGGGCTCGTGGCGGGCGTGTGGACCCGGGACCTGCGTCGCGCGCACGTGGTGGCGAACCGACTCGAGGTCGGTCAGGTGTTCGTGAACAGTTACGGTGTCGGTGGCGGGGTCGCGATCCCCTTCGGCGGACTCAAGCACAGTGGACATGCGAGAGGCAAATCGGAGGACGCGCTCCTCGCCTATAGCCGAGTGAAGAACATCTGCATTGCGTTGTGAAAGCGACGAGTGACGGTGTAATCGGATCGGTATCGCGCTACCACGGGAGCGGTGATGACAAAGGGTGGACGTGCAGACAACGAGGTCGCGGCGCACAACGGTGAGCCGCTGGCGCTGGTGATGCCGGGTCCGGTGGTTCGCCCCGGGGAACGACCGGACTTCAGCCACTACGGCGCGTTCGACCCGGGAGCAATTCGGCGCCCGGCGGTGGACGAGTCGGCCGCGTCGATGGTTGACCTGGCGACCGGACTGATTCGCGTGCTCGACGATGATGGGAACGCTGAGGGACCCTGGAACCCTCACCTGGACGCACCGACCCTTCGCGAAGGGCTTCGCGTCATGATGCTCACGCGCGAGTTCGATCGACGGATGATGATCGACCAGCGCCAGTCCAAGACCTCCTTCTACATGCAGTGCACCGGCGAGGAGGCCATTGCGTGCGCGTTCCAGTCCGCGCTTCGCAAGGGTGACATGAACTTCCCGACCTACCGACAACAGGGCCTGCTCGTGGCGGCGGGTTACCCGCTCGAGTTGATGATGTCCCAGGTGTACTCGAACTCGAAGGACCCGCTGCGCGGGCGCCAAATGCCGGTGTTCTACTCGGCGCGCGAGTACGGGTTCTTCTCCATCTCGGGGAACCTCGCCACCCAGTTCGTTCAGGGCGTGGGGTGGGCCATGGCCTCGGCGCTGACGGGTGGATCGGCGATCGCGGCCGCGTGGATCGGCGATGGCGCGAGCGCCGAGACGGACTTTTTCTCCGCGCTCGTGATGGCCTCGACCTATCGCGCGCCGGTGATCCTCAACGTCGTGAACAATCAGTGGGCGATCTCGACGAGCGAGGCGGTGGCGCGCGGGCAGGCCCCGAGCTTCGCCGCTCGTGGCCGGGGATTCGGAATCGCCGCGCTGCGCGTTGACGGCAATGACTATCTCGCGGTCCACGCCGTGGCGTCGTGGGCGGTCGAGCGCGCTCGGGCGAACTTGGGTCCCACGCTCGTGGAGTGGGTCACCTACCGAACAGCCGCCCACTCGTCATCTGATGACCCCGCCAGCTACCGGTCCGCCGACGAGCCCAGCGCTTGGCCACTCGGTGATCCCATCGAGCGCCTGGCGAAGCATCTCATGGTGCTCGGTGAGCTGGACGAGGCGCAACTCACGGCCCTGCGTGAGCAGGTCGAGAGCGAAGTCGGGGCCGCCCAGTTGAAGGCGGAGTCCTTCGGAACGCTGAAGGATGGCCCGAAGCCCTCGCCGCGCGAAATCTTCGAGGACGTCTTTAAGACCATGCCCGAGTCTTTGGCCAGTCAAGAGCGAGAGGCCGGGTACTGATCATGGCGAAGATGACGATGGTCGAGGCGATCCGTGATGCACACGCGGTGGCGATGGTGCGCGACGAATCGGTGGTGGTCTTCGGGGAAGACGTCGGCTACTTCGGCGGGGTCTTTCGCTGCACGATGGGACTCCAGCAGCGCTTCGGCGTGTCGCGATGCTTCGACGCGCCCATCACTGAGTCGGGGATCGTCGGGGCCGCCGTCGGCATGGCCGCCTTCGGGCTGCGGCCGTGCGTGGAGATCCAGTTCGCCGACTACATGTACCCAGCCTACGATCAGATCGTCTCGGAAGCGGCCCGGCTCCGCTACCGCTCCGCCGGTGACTTCAGCGCGCCGTTGACGGTGCGCATGCCGGTGGGCGGGGGCATCTTCGGTGGTCAAACCCATTCACAGAGCCCCGAGTCCCTATTCACCCACGTCGCGGGCTTAAAGACGGTCATGCCGTCGAACCCCTACGATGCGAAGGGACTGCTGATCGCCGCGATCGAGGACGACGACCCCGTGATCTTCCTCGAACCCAAGCGCCTCTACAACGGGCCCTTTGACGGCTACCACGATCGTGTTGCCGTGCCGTGGGCGCGCCACGAGCTCGGCGAGGTCCCCGAGGGGTACTACAACGCGCCCCTCGGCACCGCCGCGATCCGACGACCGGGCAGCGAGGTGACGGTGCTCGCCTACGGCACGATGGTCCACGTCGCGCTCGCCGCGGTCGAGACCTACGGCGTAGACGCCGAGGTCATCGACCTGCGAACGTTGATCCCGCTCGACCTGGCGACCATCGTCGCGTCGGTCACCAAGACCGGGCGATGCGTGGTTGTCCACGAGGCCACCTTGACGTCGGGATTCGGCGCCGAACTGGTCGCGCTCGTTCAGAAACACGCATTTTATCACCTCAGCGCACCCATCGAACGCGTGACCGGATACGACACGCCGTACCCGCACAGCCAGGAGTGGGCGTACTTCCCCGGCCCCGAGCGCATCGGCGCGGCGCTGGCACGCGTGCTCGAGGGCTGACCGTCGAACCGTTACGAGTGTTTTCGCTCGGCCGCGGCGACCCGGGTCATGGCAGGGGCGATGGCACTTCGCAGGTGTGACGGACCACGCTCGGGGGCGGTGTGCCGATGGTGGGTCGTGAACGAGTGCGTCGAGGCGAGCAGCAGGCGCCCGGGCGGACCTGGTTGACACGCCCATCCTGGCGTGGTATACCGGATTCGAAATATTGGATACACGAAGGCACCACTGGTCCAGGCTGCATGCACGTCGAGTGGGTCGCTTCGTGATTAGGGGGGATAGTGAAAACTCGTCTTGGAATACGAAGCCGACTCGCAGTCGTGTCCGTACCGATGGCGTTCACGCTGGTGGTGCTCGGCTCGGTGATGGGCAGCCCACAGCTCTCGGGCGCGGCCTCCTCAGGTGGCTCGCTGGTGATTGGTTCGGCGGTGGCACCGCCCTCCCTTGATCCGACGTCCAACGCCTCGGCGGCGATCGATGAGGTCTTCGACTACAACGTCTATCAGCACCTGGTCGAGCTAGACCCGAAGGGCGCGGTCATCCCGGTGTTGGCGACCACTTACAAGGTCTCGAGCGACGGACTGACCTACACCTTCGCGGTCCGCTCCGGGGTCACGTTCTCCAACGGAGACCCGATGACCGCGGCGGACGTGGCCTACAGCCTCAACCGCGCCGTTGACCCCAAGTCGGGCTACCCGTATCAGTCGCTCGTCGCAGACGTCAGCTCGGTGACCGCTCCCAACCCCTCGACGGTGGTCGTGAAGCTCACCCACCCCGACAACCAGTTTCTCTACAACCTCGCGGCTTACAGCAATGGCATGGTCCTTGACCCCGCGGCCGTCGCGAGCATTGCGACGGCTCCGGTCGGAACCGGTCCCTACATGTACCAGTCACAGATCTCGAACTACGACGTGGTGCTGGCGGCGAACCCGAACTACTGGGGTCCCAAGCCGCACCTCTCGACGGTGACGTTCCGGTACTTCTCGAGCCCGAGCACCATGGACAGCGCGCTGCAGAGCGGCCAGATCCAGGTGATCGACAACCTCGACAACTCCCAGAACGTGAGCCAGTTCAAGAACAACAGTTCTTTCAAGGTCATCCACGGACCGACCGAGGGCAAAATCGACCTGACCTTGAACAACACGGCGGGCCCGCTCAAGAAGCTGAAGGTCCGTCAGGCCATCACCTACGCCACCAACAAGAGTGCGATCCTCAAGACGGTGGGTGCGGGTTACGGCACCGTGATCGGGAGTGACCAGGTCCCCGGTGACCCGTGGTACACGCCGAGCGTGAACAAGGCGTACTCCTACAACCCCGCGAAGGCGAAGAAGCTGCTCGCCGAGGCCGGCTACAAGCACGGGTTCTCGCTCACTTTGACCCTGCCGCCCTACGGGTACGCGACCACCGCGGGTCCACTCATCCAAGCCGAGCTCGCGGCCGTCGGCATCAAGGTCACGATCAAGAACATCGCCTGGGCGCTGTGGATCTCCAAGGTCTTTACCGACCACAACTACCAGCTGACGATCATCGATCAGGTCGAGGCCCGTGACATCGGCGAGTACGGCGACTGCGGCTACTACTTCAACTACGCGGGCTGCAAGCAGGTGGCCGCGATGATGAACAACGCGACCGCCGCGACCACGACGGCGAAGGAAGTGGCGGACTTCCGCGCGATCGTTCGCAAGATTAGCGCCGACGCGGCAAACAACTGGCTCTACAACCCCGACCAGTTGACCGTCGCCGACAAGAACGTCGTGGGCCTGCCCGGTAGCGGACTCACCGAGTCGTTCAACCTCAGCTACGTCTCCTTCGGCGGCTCACTGCCCAAGCAGGTGGTCTCGGAGGGCTTCGCCTCCTGATGCCTTTGGACGACGTTGCACGCCGCACGTGTGCCAGCACCCTTGAGGGTGCTGGCACACGTGCGACTATGAATGCGTGCCCATGAGCGGTCCGATGAGAAAGATTGCCCTAGGAGCGATGCCCTTGGTCCGTCGGTTGGCAACCATGCTGGTTGCCCTGTGGGGAGCCTCCCTGCTGGTGTTCGTCGTGCTGAATGTCCTGCCGGGATCGCCGGCGCAGGTGATCCTCGGGACCCAGGCGACCCCGCAGTCGGTACGCCAACTCACGATCCAACTCGGACTCAACAAATCGCTCGTGCGCCAGTACCTGGACTGGATGGGCGGACTGGTCCACGGCGACCTGGGCGTCTCGTACATCTCGCACCTGAGCATCGGCAGTCAGATCGCCCAGGCCCTGTCGGTCACAGGCCCCCTCGTGCTGTTCGCCCTCGTGATCGGTCTCGCCATCGGTCTGCCGCTCGGCTTCGCGGGCGCACTGCGTAATGGGCGCTTCTCGGGCTCACTGATCGGTGGACTGAGCCAGATCGGCATGGCGGTGCCGTCGGTGGTCGCCGGGCTCATCTTGATCATCGTGCTGACCGTAAAGCTGCATGTGTTTCCCACGAGCGGTTTCCCCGGTTGGTCCGACCCCCTGCAGGCACTTCGCGCCCTCGTGCTTCCCGCGTTCTCGCTGGGTCTCGTCGAAGGCGCCATCCTCAGTCGCTACGTGCGCGCCTCGATCCTCGAGCAACTGCGCTCGGACTACCTGCGCACCGCGCGCTCCAAGGGCTTACGTGTTGGCCAGGCACTGCGTCGACACGGCTTTCGCAACGCGGCGATCCCACTCGTGACCGTGCTCGGCCTCGAGCTCGCCAGCCTGGTTGTCGGCGCCATCGTGGTGGAGAACGTCTTCGCCCTACCGGGTCTCGGGCTCTTGCTGTTGGATTCGGTGAACAACCGTGACCTAATCACCGTCCAGGACACCGCCATGCTGGTCGCGGGCACCGTGCTCGTGCTCAACTTGCTGGTGGACCTCTCCTACCGCCTGCTCGACCCGCGACTGAAGGGCTCGTCGTGAGCGACCTTCCAGCGAGCGCAACGGGCCGCGGAGCTCTCGACGACCACGCGCTCGTTGACGCGCCGGCAGCTCACGACACGCGCGCCTGGCGACGGTGGCTCCGCAATCCCAATTCGATGATCGGCGGGGTCATCGTGCTGCTCGTCGTCGCGTCGGCGCTGACCTCGCTGTTCTGGACCCCCTACAACCCGCTCGCCGTCGACCCCGCCCACGCGCTCGCCGGGCCCAGCCTGCACCATCTCCTCGGCACCGACGAGTACGGTCGCGACGTCTTCAGCCGGCTGATGGCCAGCTCCCAGATCGCCATGTTCGTCGGTGCGCTTTCGGTCCTCATCGCGACCGTGATCGGCATCCCCGCCGGCCTGCTCGCTGCCCAGCGCCCGGGGGCGATCGGTCAAGTGGTCCTGCGCCTCGCCGACATCCTCTACGGCTTCCCCGCGCTGCTCGCGGCCATCGTGCTCGCCGCCGCCTTCGGCGCGTCCAAGACCACGGTGGTACTCGCGATCGGTATCTCCTACATCCCGGTCTTCATCCGGGTCACGAGGAGCAACGCCCTCGTGGTACTCAATTCGGAGTACGTGCTCGCGGCCCGCGCGTACGGCCGAAGACCCCTCGCGATCCTGCGCCGCCACGTCGTGCCGAACATCGCGACCACGATCATCGCCCAGATGAGCCTGCTCTTCTCGCTCACGGTGCTGGCCGAGGCCGCGCTCGACTTCCTCGGGCTTGGCACCGCCGCGCCGGCGGCGTCGTGGGGCACCATGCTCCAGTCGAGCCAGAACTACCTTGGCAACGACGCGCTGCTCACGGTGTGGCCGAGTCTCGCCATCGTGATCTGCGTCCTCGGCTTCAGCCTGCTCGGCGACGGCATCGGCGAGCTGCGCGACTCGAGGAGTCGACACTGATGTCTCTACTCGAAGTGCGCAATCTGAACGTGTCGAGCAGCGCTCTATCGCTCGTCAGTGACGTGAACTTTGAGGTGGACGCGGGCGAGCGCCTCGGGCTCATCGGCGAGTCGGGCTCGGGCAAGTCACTGACCGCGCTCGCCGTCATGGGACTGCTCGGCGAGGGGCTCAGCGCGAGCGGCGAGGTGCGCTTCGCCGACGAGGACCTCCTCGCGGCCTCGGAGCGACGTCGCTGCGAACTGCGCGGCAGCCGGATCGCCATGATCTTCCAGGAGCCGATGAGCGCCCTCAATCCGACGCGCCGGATCGGTGACCAAGTCGGCGAGACATTGCGCATCCACCAGAACTTCTCGCGACGCGCCTCGGAGAAGGCGGCGATCGAGCTACTCGCGCGCGTGGAGTTCGCCGAGCCCGAGCGCTACGCGAGGATGTACCCCCACGAGCTCTCCGGTGGCCAACGACAGCGGGCCATGATCGCGAGCGCCATCTCGTGTGACCCCGAGGTGATCCTCGCCGACGAGCCGACCACGGCGCTCGACGTCACCGTCCAGCGCCGCGTCCTGGACCTGCTCGACCGGCTGGTCGACGAAGAGGGATGCGCGCTGCTCTTGATCGCCCACGACCTCGCGGTGGTGAGCGAGGTGTGCGATCGCGTGGTGACGATGTACGGCGGTCACGTCGTTGAGTCCGGTTCCGTGGCTCAGATCATCGACGAGCCCCACCACCCCTACACCAAGGCCCTGCTCGCCACCTCGCGGGCCCTCTCGGTGACCGAGTCCGCCTCCGGTGCGGATCTGCCGTCGATTCCCGGCACCGTGCCGAGTGCCGGCCAGTTCCCCCGCGGGTGCCCCTTCCGCGATCGCTGCGATCGCAGCGTCGAGGCGTGCGTCGAGATGCCGCCGACCCTGACCGAGGACACGCGCACACTCGCATGCTGGAACCCCGTCGAGCGTGCCGAGCGCGTGAGCGACGGTGCGCGATGAGCGGTGCTTCACCGACGTTCGACCTGCGCGGCGTGTCCAAGATCTACCAGACCCGGGGGCGCCACGGTCCCTCGGTCACCGCGCTCAACGACATCTCCTTCACCGTGAACGAGGGCGACTCGACCGCCATCGTCGGCGAGTCGGGCTCGGGCAAGTCGACGTTGTCACGGCTGCTGCTGGCGCTGGAGGCGCCGACCTCGGGCTCCGTTCGCTACCGCGACGAGGTCATCAGCGGGCGCGACGAGCGACAGCTGCGCGACTTTCGACGACGGGTGCAGATTGTCTTCCAGGACCCGATGTCGTCGTTGGACCCGCGGATGAAGGTCCACGACCTGCTCGCCGAACCGCTGCGAGCGTTGAAGATCGAGGTGGACGAGGGTGAGCGCGTTCGTGGGCTCCTGCAGTCTGTAGAGATGCCCACCTCGGCCGCCAATCGCTACGCCCACCAGTTCTCCGGGGGTCAGCGTCAGCGCATTGCCATCGCCCGCGCGCTCGGCCCCTCACCCGAGGTGCTCATCGCCGACGAACCCGTCAGCGCCCTCGACGTTTCGGTGCGCGCCCAGATCCTGAACCTGCTCACGGGTCTCGTTCGCGACTATCACCTCACCCTCGTGTTCATCTCGCACGACATGGCCGTGGTGCGTCACCTGTGCGACTCCATCGTCGTCTTGTACCGAGGCAATCTGGTCGAGACC
>JAJZSM010000047.1 GCA_021849765.1 Actinomycetes bacterium
CGCATGGTCTCTACCGCCAGTTCGGCTTCCACGAGCCAACCGAGCGGCTCATGGAGCGCGACCCCATCACGGTGCGCAACGCGCAGGGCGCGACGCACGATGGCGATGACACTTCGACACCCCGGGGTCCGCACGATCGGTGATCACGCCGACGACTCCGCTGCGCTCATCCAACGAGCCGTGTCAGGGCCCGTTCAGCGGCCCGACGGACTCGGGCCACGGGATCGTTGAGCAGGCCGGCGACGGCCTCGACCGCGTCGTCGACGCGGTGAGCGGCGACGACTTTCACCGCCATCTCTCGCACTCGCCACGCGTCGTCCGTGCCCGCCCGGATGACCGCACCCGTGGCCACCGGATCAAAGACGTGCAGAAGGCCCCGCGCCGCCCACACCCGTGGCCAGTAGCCATCCCGGCCACCCTCAAAACCATCGAGCACGCGCTGGGCGTGCGGTCCCCCGAGTGCCAGGATGAAGTCGTCGTCGACCGCTCGGCCCTCGAGCAGATCGATGCACCCCACTATCACCTCTTCTCGTCCGCGCCGCGCACACATCGCCTCGATGCTTTGGCGCGGCGTGATCCCCCATCTCGACGCCACCATTGAATGGTGCCATACGGCACCTCGGAAGTGGACTCCTCTCGAGCATCCTGCGAACGTGGCCCTGCGCGGATCGTCAACCGCGACCGTGCTGGGTCCTGAACGATTGCCACCCTTGGCGTCACGCGGCTTGTACGGTATGCACCTTTTGATTGTGACTACAGAACTGTCGTAACCGCTACCGGGCCATCACCATTGTCGGCGTGCGATCGTGGTCATACACTTGGGGCGTGAGCCAGCCGAACGACTTGGCGCCGCGACCGTTCCCCGCCGCCCCGACCGAGATCGAGGCGCTCTTGGGCGCCCTGCACCGTAATCGTCGCACCTTCGCTTGGAAGACCAGTGGTCTGGACGCGGCGGCGATGCGCCAGACGTTGGGCCCTTCCACCGTGACCCTCGGAGGCCTGGTCAAACATCTGGCTCTCATCGAGGACCATTACTTCACCCACCAGTTGTTGGGTCGCGAATACCCAGCGGTGTGGTCACCAGTGGCCGAGCACGACGACTGGGAGTGGACGTCGGCGGCCGACGACTCCCCCGAAGCGCTCCGATCCCTCTGGCTCGAGTCGGTCGCTCGCTCCGAGGCTGCGATCACCGAAGCGCTCGCCGCTTCCGGACTCGATCAACCTCTCACGATTACGACGTGGACGGAGACGCCGAATCTACGCCGCGTTCTCATCGACCTCATCGAGGAGTACGCCCGCCACACGGGACACGCCGATCTCATCCGGGAATCGATCGATGGGCTGGTGGGCGAAGATGCCCCCGACTAGGTGAGCGTCGGGTAACCCGCGGCACCGCCGCGACGTGTATCGACCGGCACCGCGCCAACGAGCTCGAGGCGACCGCTCACGAACAGATCCTTCCCATCCCGTCAGTGGTGAACGGTACGCCGCACCGCGTTCTCACGCTGGCTCAGTGGTGATTCGCGAGGAACTGATCCTCCGCGGTGTAGTCAACCTGCGGTCCATCGATTCCTAGGAGTTCGAAACCGTCGTCACCGCGAGTCGCGAGGGACAACAACCACTCGACTTCGGCCGTGACCGTCTGCTCGTACGTGCCCACCGGCGTGTAGCCGAGTTCACGGGCTGCATTCATGTCGAGCACCAGCGGAAAGGTGGCTTCCCAGAGGTAGCGTCCGAGTTGAGCGTCGCCGTCGAGGAGGACCTCTCGCCAGACGTGACCGAGATACCCTCTCACCACGCGCGAAATCTCAAGCGTGCTCGGCGCCGTTGGATCACCGCAGTTGAGGATCCGTGATCCCGGGTGATTGGCGATTACCTCGATCAGCGCCGCGAGGTTCACTGTCGCTGTCGTGTGGTCGACGGACACGCCTCGGTTGGCGAAGAAGGCTGTGGAACGACGGTCGAGTATCCGCTTCACGAAGACCCACTCCCGCGGTGGCACTGCTCCCACGCCATGGATCTTGGACGGGCGTATGACTGTCACGGGTAGGCCACTGTCGAGTAGCACGCGTTCGGCCGCGACTTTGCACGCCGGGTAACCGTCGCGCGTCCGGTAGTCGGTGTCGCGTGCCTCGACTGTCGCCTGCGTCTCCACGATTGGGCCGGTAAAGCGCGGCGCGGTCGTTGAGTTGGTGTGGTTGCCCGAGTCGTCAGCGTAGACGGCCTTGCTCGAGATCATGACCGTCGAGGTCGCGTGGTGCGCGAGTTCGAGTAGCGCGGTGGCGTGGGACGCGGTGAAACAGATGCAGTCGACCAGCAGGTCGGCGCCGGCTCCCAACGCCGAGGCCAACGCGAGTGGGTCTTCATGATCCGCGGCGATGAAGGTCCCGCCCCGGTCGGCAACCTCGTCGGGAACGTGTCGCGAATCGCGTCCCGTGACGTCCACGTCCCATCCCGCTTCGAGAAACCGGGTTGCGGTCGCCCGCCCAATGGCGCCGGTACCGCCGAGAATGAGGGCGCGCGGCATGTCCGAGACCATACCGCGATGTCCGTCGTGCAGCCACAGGTCGACCTATCGAGTCGCCGATCACGTGGAGTCAGAAGCACCGCAACACGGAGCGGACGAGGCCGCTTCAGCGGTTGACGAGTCCGTGCATGCCGTTCATCGACGTCCATCGTCCCCAGTGATTGGCTCAACCACGCGACTCACGATCCACGCGTGCTTGCCGACCTGGCGAACGCGTTGGAAACCGAATTCGTCCAACAGTTCAACCGTGGCGCTGAACAAGAACCGACCCTGTGCCACCCGCCCGACGGTGACCTCCGAGATCGCCTCGACCAGACCTCCTCCCGTGAGAGCGATTTCGTGTAACGCACCATCCAGCGCGAGACGAGCGATGCCGTGCCCGCGATGCCCTTTATCGACGAAGACGCAGGTGATCCGCCAGTCGGGTACCGGCGGCGGATCCTTTTCGTACGCGCGCCTGTGCTTGATGTTTGAGAGCTCGTCGGGGGTGCCGAACTGGCACCAGCCCTGGGCCTGACCGTTCGAATCGACCACCAGCGCGGCGTGGGCTCGCCCGGTCCTCACCCGCTCCTCCTTCACGTCGCGGTAGTTCAGGTGCCGTTGACCACACTCCGGGTGGTACGAAATGCACCAGCATCCGCCGTACACGCCGTTGTTTCGCTCAACGAGCTCCGCGAACGCGTCCCAGGTTTCAGCGCTCAACGAAGTGACGGAAAACGTCATGGTGGTCCCGCCTGCCGCACCGTCACGATCGCGACGTCGTCATCGAGCCAGTGGGGTGTCCCGAGCGCCACCACTGCCCGCGCACCGATACGTGGGAACGTCATCGCGATGCCTGCGGGTCGAGGAACTTCACGAGATTGTCGAACATCTCGGTGGTACCTTCCTTGCGCAGGCGCGGCGCCTCGTCGCCGTCGAAGCCATCGAGATAGACGCCGTGTTCGGTGTAGGTCAGCAGGGTCCCCACGTCCTTCGGGGCGAAATCGATCGTAGTCAGCGAGACCGAGATGCGAATGCCGTCGGCGTACATCTCGTAGGCGTAGACGAGACGCCGATCCGCGACGATGTCGTAGTACCGCGCGTCGTAGCGGAACATGACGCCGTCCATGGCGACCTCGAAGGTCTCATGGCCACCGACTCGGAAGTCGAACACAGGCTGCTCGGCACCCACCGGTGTCTCGAGGTTCCCCGTGTCGCCCCAGACGTTCTTCGCCTCCAACGACGCGAACGCGGCGAACACCTGTGACGGCGGTACCTGAAACACGCGCTCGATGGTGAAGGCACCATGGATGACGTCACCAGTAGCCATCGTCGACCCCCGATCAGCGATCCCTTACTTCGCTCCCCCAGTGACCCTAGAGGCGAAGGGCCACCACCTGTCGGCCCGCCACCAGACGGATCCTCGAGCCACACGACGAGTCACACTGAACGGGTGACGCTGCTCGAATACCGCACCGCCGTTACCATCGCGCCGAGTTCACCGACTACCCGAGGTCCGGAGTCGTGAACCGCTTACGCACGCGGACAGTGTCGACCCAAGCGTTCGAGTCCTTCGCGCAAGATGGATTCAGTCGTCGCGAAGTTGAGTCGCACGTGATTAACTCCCCCAGTGCCAAAGGCGGCACCGCCGCTCAGCGCGACGCGGGCGTGCTCCAGGAAGTACGCGGCCGGCCCGGTCATACTCGTCATCTGTCCGAGAGTCGTCTCGTCGTCGCGTGGCAGGCCGAGGCCGCTCACGTCGATCCAGGCGAGATAGGTCGCATCACCGGGCTGGTAGCGGGCTGCCGGGAGGTGGTCGGCGACGAGATCGACGAGGAGCGTCTGACGCGCACGCAAGTCGACGAGCAGGTCCTCGAGCCACGCGTCGGCCTCATTCAATGCCGCGCTCTGGGCGATTACCCCCAGGTGGCTGGGCCCCGGCACCACTCGTTGTTCCAGAGACTCGATCACGTCAGTACCGTCGGTGCCGGCGACGAGGACGGCGGCGGGCGCACCGGCAAGGTTGAACGCCTTGGATGCCGAGAGTACTGCGACGTGACGTTCAGCGCCCGTGAGGCTGAGTAGCGGTGTGAACACACCGCGTAGAACGAGCGGCGCGTGGATCTCATCGGAAATCACGCGCAGTCCGTAGTGGTCCGCTAGGTCGAGTACGCGGACCAGTTCGTCGCGCGAATGGACCGTGCCCGTCGGGTTGTGCGGATTGCAGAGCAGATAGATGGGGCGACGGGACTTGGCGCTCGCCCGCTCGAAGGCACCCTCGAGGAGCGCGAAGTCGAGGTGCCCGTCGGCGCCGAGTGGGGCCTCTTCCACGACGCGACCACTGTGCGCGGTGAAGGAGTAGAAGGGTGGATAAACAGGACAGTTGACGACGACGTAGTCACCTGGCTCGCTCAGTACGCTGAGCGCCGCCGCGACGCCACTCATGACGTTCGCGACCGGCCGGGAATTCGAGGGATCGATGCCCGCCCAGTCCCAGTGACGTGCGGCGAAGGAGGACAACGACGCCACGTACCGGTCGGCGATGGGGTAACCCAGGTCGCCGTGACGAACGGCATCAACCAGGGCCCGTTCGACGGGCTCGGCCAGCGCCACGTCCATCTCGGCGACCCAAAGAGGCAACACGTCCGAGGGATAGTGGCGCCACTTCTCACTCGTTCGCTGCCCCAACTCTTCCAGGCTGAGACTCGATAAGGGGCGCACGTGCTTCATGATGATCCTCCCTGACCCTATCCATTGTTTGTAGTCGACGCGAACTAGCCGGCAATGGAGTCGTCGCGCGTACCGGCAATGAACCCGTGTCGGTCACAACTCGCCGAGTCCGAGCCCGCAACCCACGGGGAGCGGATTCAACGACACGAGACAAGCCCGCGTCCGCCACCCAACCACGACGCCAGCGCAACGCCCACGAGTGGCGCTTTATACGCTGACAGCGTGGCGACACCATCCACGCAGGTCGCGGCGCTCTTGCTCACCGGAGGTGCGAGTCGGCGCATGGGACGCGATAAGTCGCGCATCATCATCGACGGCACGACGCTCGCTCGCCGCAACGCGGCGCTGCTGGAACAGGTCGTCACCCGCGCGTACGAGGTGGGTCCTGGTCATTCAGGACTCGTCGCGACGCGTGAGGATCCAGTCGGCGCCGGTCCACTCGCTGCGGTCGTCGCCGGAAACCAACTACTGCGAGCGAACGGCCACCGCGGCGCCGCCCTCGTCATTGCGTGCGACCTGCCGTTCCTTGACTCGTCGCTTCTCGCCTTCCTCGCCGAGTACGACGCTCCGGGTACGGTCGTGCCCGTCGTCGACGGCCGTGCCCAGCCATTGCTCGCCCGGTGGGGGGTTCGAGACCTCGATGAGGCGCAGCGACGCTACGAGCGAGGCCTACGCTCGCTGCGTCACGTCACCGACGGTGACGACGTGACCCTGCTCGACGAGTCAGCGTGGTGTCGTGCCGCGTCGTCTCGCGCGTTCGTCGATATCGACACGCCCGAAGACCTCGCGCGATACGGCCTCACCGATACCGGCCGTTAAAGCCGGGGCGCTGGTTCATGACCTCGGTGGAGTGACCTCGCGGGCGATCTCGAGTGCTTCAAAGACATTGAGTCCGGCGGCCGCAGCCATCCAGCAGGCGATGGGCGCGGCGCTTCGCTCCGATGCGTGCGCGGCGGTTCCTGCGAGGGCCAGGATCGCTTCGCGTTCAGCGTCGCTCGGTGTCGCGACCCCGAGGCCTGCTGCGAACTGCTCGAGCCACTGTTGCGTCGGTGCATCCATAGTTCGATGGTAGTCACGGCTCCTGAAGACCGCGGGGACCGTGACGAATCGGACAGGTGTCTCGGTAGGCTCAATGCGAGCGGGGTCGAGTTTGCTACCGCCGCGACGATCGGGGGGGTTGCGTGAGTCGAGTGTCGCCAGAACGAGACGTGATCCGCATGACGGTGGGCGTCATGGCGAGCCCGGATCGAGACACCCTCGCCGGCGAGGAGCCGCTCGAGCTTCGCGTCAATGGCCGATCCCTGGCGGTCACGATGCGAACGCCGGGCGCCGACTTCGACCTCGCGGCGGGATTCCTCGTCAGTGAAGGTGTGATCACCCAGAACCGTGACCTTCTCGCCATGCGCTACTGCGCGGGCGAGGATGAGAACGGGGTGAACCAGTTCAACGTGCTCGACCTCAAACTCGCACGTGACGTGCCGGCCCCGAGCGCCGATACAGCCCGCGCCTTCTTCACGACGAGCTCGTGCGGACTGTGCGGCAAGGCCTCCATCGACGCCGTTCGAACCCGCTCACGGTTCGCCGCGCCCGATGACGCGCTGACCGTCACGAGCGCCACCCTGGCCTCACTGCCCGACCGGCTACGCGCGACCCAGCGCGTATTCGAGCGCACCGGTGGGCTGCACGCCGCGGCGCTCTTCACGCCGACGGGTGACCTGGTCGTCGTGCGCGAAGATGTCGGGCGCCACAACGCCGTCGACAAGGTGATCGGCTGGGCCCTGCGTGAGGGACGGCTCCCGCTCGCCGACACGATCCTGCTTGTCTCTGGTCGTGCCTCGTTCGAGCTGGTCCAGAAGGCGGTGATGGCGGGAATCCCCATGCTTTGTGCGATATCGGCCCCGTCGTCGCTCGCCGTGGACCTCGCGCGCGAGTCACGAATCACGCTCGTTGGATTCCTGCGGGGCGACTCGATGGTTGTCTACGCTGGAGCCGAGCGCGTCGTCGGCGAACCGGCCTGAACCCACCTGACGGGATGGCGGTCATGCGTTGGCGAGCGACGACCGCTCCAGTCTGACGATGATCGACTTGGACGTCGGCGTATTGCTACCAACGGCGGTCGAGTCGAGGGGCACGAGCACGTTGGTCTCGGGGAAGTAGGCGGCCGCACAGCCGCGCGGCGTCGCGTAAGCCACAGCGCGAAATGACCTGGCACGCCGTTCACCGTCGGTGTAGACGCTGACAAGGTCGACCTGGTCGCCATCGTGAAAGCCTTGTTCGGCGAGATCGGCCTCGTTCACGAAGACGACGCGCCGTCCACCCTCGATCCCCCGGTAGCGATCGTCTAGTCCGTAGACGGTCGTATTGAACTGATCGTGCGAGCGCACCGTCTGGAGGATGAGGTGCCCCTCGGGGACCTCGATCGCGTCGAGCAGATTATGGGTGAAACGGGCTTTACCGGTCGCGGTGTTAAAGGTCCTCGAGTCGTGGGGGGCGCGTGGCAAGACGAAACCACCCGGGGTGGCGACGCGCTCCTCGAAGCTCTCGAAGCCTGGCACCACGTTCGCGATGTGGCGACGGATGACGCGATAGTCGCTCGCCATCGTCCGCCAGCCGAGGTCTTCGCCGAAAAGTGCCTCGCCCAAACCCGTCACAATCGAGACCTCGCTACGAAGGTGTGGCGAGCCGGGCTCGAGGCGACCCCGGGATTGGTGCACCATCGACATCGAGTCCTCAACGGTGACGAACTGCTCGCCGCTGGCCTGGCGGTCACGTTCGCTGCGACTGAGACACGGCAGAATCAGGGCCTCATTGCCGTGGACGAGGTGTGATCGATTGAGTTTGGTCGCCACGTGGACGGTCAACCGACACCGTGCCATCGCGGCCTCGGTCACCGCGGTGTCCGGCGTCGCGGCGACGAAGTTTCCCCCGAGCGCGATGAACACGTCGATTCGGCCATCGCGCATCGCGCGGATCGTGTCCACGGTGTCATAGCCGTGCTCGCGAGGCGGCTCGAAGCCGAACTCGTCACGCAAGCGATCAAGGAACGAGTCGGGCATCTTCTCCCAGATGCCCATTGTGCGATCGCCCTGGACATTGCTGTGCCCGCGGATCGGTGACGGGCCGGCGCCCGGACGGCCGATGTTGCCCCGCAGCAGGAGGAAATTGACGATCTCGCGGATCGTCGCGACCGCGTTGCGATGTTGGGTGATACCCATAGCCCAGCAGACGATCACACTGTTCGCGACCATGACGTCGCCCGCGAAAGCCTCAATCTCGCGACGTGACAGACCGCTCGCCGCCTCGATCGCTGACCAATCGAGCTCGCGCCACCCCTGGCTGGCCTCTTCCAAGCCGTCGCAGTAGGCGTCGATGAAGGCGTGGTCGAAGACGGTACCCGGGGCGCGCTCCTCGCGTTCCAACAGCACTTTGTTGACCCCGGCGAACATCGCGAGGTCGCCATTGACCCGTACCGAGAGAAACCGATCCGTTAACGCCGTGCCGCGCCCGATGAGCCCGCGCGCCTTCTGAGGATTCTTGAAGCGCACGAGACCGGCCTCGGGCAGTGGATTCGCTGAGACGATACGCGCGCCCCGACGTTTGGCGGCCTCGAGGGCGCTCAGCATGCGTGGGTGGTTGGTGCCGGGATTCTGGCCCACGATGACGATGAGGTCGGCGTGATCGGTGATGTCGTCGAGGTTGACCGTCCCCTTGCCGACGCCGATCGTCTCGGTGAGCGCCGTGCCGCTCGACTCGTGACACATGTTCGAACAGTCGGGCAGATTGTTCGTGCCCAGGCGACGCGCGAGCAACTGGAAGACGAAGGCCGCCTCGTTGCTCGCGCGACCGCTGGTGTAGAAAGCCGCCCTGTTCGCTGACGGCATCGCCTTCAACCGCGCCGCGCACAGCGCGAGCGCGTCGTCCCAGGAGATCGGTTGATAGTGCGTCGAGCCGGGCGCGAGGTACATCGGTTCGGTGAGCCGCCCGTTGAGTTCGAGTTCGTGATCGGACTGGGCGCGCAGCTCGTCGATCGAGTGCGTGGCGAAAAACGCGCGACCGACGCGATCTCGGGTCGCTTCCCAGGACACGGCCTTGGCGCCGTTCTCACAGAACTCGGCGTGCGAACGGTGTCCGGCCTCTGGGTCGGGCCAGGCGCAACTCGGGCAGTCGAAGCCGTCGACCTGGTTCATTGCTGTCAAAGCGCGCGCGCCACGAGCGACACCCATCTCGCTGATCGCCCGTTTGAGCGACACTTGAACGGCCACTCGTCCGACCGCGACGGACTCGGGCTGGTGTACCGTAATGGCGTCTTCTGGCTTCTCCACCATCTCTCACCGCCCAACGGCACGTCTCGATCGCGTGTCCTGTCT
>JAJZSM010000048.1 GCA_021849765.1 Actinomycetes bacterium
GGACTGTCGTCATGGCCCCTCCTCGCTGGTGGCACGATCCGCCGGTATTTCTCCTACGGACGCATATCTAATTTACCACGCTCGGGCGCGTCGATCAAGGCATTGCCGCACTATGGGTGCGCCGCAGCGGGGCGTTGCCGCGCACCTGATCAACCATGTCGGCCAGGGTGAAACTGGCGAGGTGCTCGCGCATGTGTGCGCCCACGTCAGCCCAGACCGCGCGCAGCACGCACTGGCCCTCGTGGTCGCAGGCACCGTCGGCGTGGGGTTCGCCGAAGTCGCCGGCGACGATGGGCCCGTCGACCGCGGCCACGACGTCGGCCAGGGTGATCGCTTCGGCGCTTCGTGCGAGAACGTAGCCACCGCCGACGCCGCGCTTGGACTGCACCAGGCCCACACTCTTGAGCGTCAAGAGGATCTGCTCGAGGTAGGGCTGGGGCAGACCGGTGCGTTCGGCCAGGTCACGGACGGAAACCGGCGTCGTGCGGTTGTCGCGCAGGGCCAGGCTCAGCAGCGCGCGGCTCGCGTAGTCCCCGCGGGTGGAAACTCTCACATCGGAAGTCTAGTGACGAGCCCCACGTGGGGTTGGCCGATGACAGGCCTCGCGTCTGGCACACTGCGTAGGTGGAAGAAGAGCGAAACGAGAACGTGTCGGTCAACCCCGACGAGGTGCTGTCACCCGGTGAAAACGCCGAGTCCACCGAGGAAACGACCGACGAGACAACGGATTTCATCAGCCAGCCGGCCAAGGTGATGCGCATCGGTTCGATGGTCAAGACGCTGCTGGACGAGGCGCGTAGCGCGCCCCTCGACGAGGCGGGCCGGGGGAGGCTGCGCGAGATCTACGAGACCTCCATCCGCGAGCTCTCGAGCGCGCTGTCACCGGACCTCTCGGGCGAGCTCGCTCGCATGGCGCCACCCTTCGTGGAGGGCGTGCCCACCGAGTCCGAGCTGCGAATCGCCCAGGCTCAGCTGGTTGGCTGGCTCGAGGGGCTCTTTCACGGCATTCAGGCCTCCCTCTTCGCCCAGCAGGCCGCGGCGGCCGCCCAATTGGAGAAGATGCGCGATCGGGCGCTGAACTCCGGGGGCAGCGACCCGCGCGCGGGCACGTACCTCTAGGAGACGTGGTGAGCACGCGCGTCGCGCGAGGCGTCCGACGAGACGCGGCGGGTTCGTGATGGGCGAGGGATTCGTTCATCTCCACAACCACACCGAGTACTCGATGCTCGATGGCGCCGCGCGCATCGAGGAGATGGTCCTTGCGGCCAAGGCCGACGGCCAGAACGCGATCGCGATCACTGATCACGGCAACCTCTATGGGATCATCGACTTCTACCAGAGTGCGCGCCAACACGGGCTGACGCCGATTCTCGGGCTCGAGGCCTACATGGCCGCCTCGAGCCGCTTTGACCGCCCGCCGCGGCGCGGCAAGATCGACGATACCGGCGGAGAGACCGAGGGGGGCCAGAAGCTCTACCACCACCTCACGCTGTTGGCCGAGACGAATGAGGGCTATCGCAACCTGCGCGAGCTTTCGTCCATGGCCTACCTCGAGGGTTACTACTACAAGCCCCGCGTCGACTGGGAACTGCTCGAACGCTACGGTCGTGGCCTCATCGCAACCTCGGGCTGCCTCGGCGGGGTTGTGCTTCAGGCCCTGGTGCGCGACGACTACGACAAGGCGCGCGACCTCGCCGCTCGCCTGCAGGGCATCTTCGGTCGCGAGCACTTCTTCATCGAACTCCAAGACCACGGGCTCGCCGAGCAGACGCGCACCAATCCGCAGTTAGTGCGCATCGCCCGCGAGCTCGGTGCGCCGTTGTTGGCTACCAACGACCTGCACTATGTACGCCACGGCGACGCTGAGATGCACGACGCGCTGCTGTGCATTGGCACGGGTTCGCTGGTCGCGGACCCCGACCGGTTCCGCTTCGCCAGCGACCAGCACTACCTCAAGAGCGCCGCCGAGATGCGCTACCTCTTCCGCGAGCTGCCCGAGGCCTGCGACAACACGTTGGCCATCGCCGAGCGCGTCGACGTCACCATCGAGTTCGACAACGACGCGCTGCCCGAGTATCCGATCCCGCCCGAGTTTGCCGGTGCCACCCATAAGGAGGGGGCTAACGCTCTCCTGCGCGAGCTCGCGATGCGTGGCGCGCGTGAGCGCTACGGCGACGTGCTCTCGCGCGAGGTGCTCGACCGACTCGATTACGAACTCGGCGTCATCGCTGACATGGGCTTTTCGGACTACTTTCTCGTCGTCTGGGACCTCATCCGCCACGCCCGCGAACGCGGGATCCGCGTGGGTCCGGGGCGCGGATCGGCCGCCGGGTGCTGTGTGGCCTACTGCCTGCGCATCGTCGACCTGGATCCGATTCGTTACGGTCTGATCTTCGAGCGCTTCCTCAATCCGGGTCGCAAGCAGATGCCCGACATCGACATGGACTTCGACGAGCGCTACCGCGGCGACATGATCCGCTACGCCGCCGAGCGCTACGGCAGCGACCACGTCGCCCAGATCGTCACCTTCTCGACGATCAAGGCGCGCGCCGCGGTGCGCGACGCCGCGCGCGTGCTCGGCTACCCGCCCCAGCTCGGCGACAAGATCGCCAAGGCCATGCCGCCGCTCGTGATGGGACAAGACCTGCCCTTAGAGGCCTGCTTTCGCCCGATGGCCGGTTTCGAAGGGCGCTACGCCGAGGCGTCTGAACTGCGCGCGCTCTACGCGGGTGACCCCGAGGTGACCCACGTGATTGACGTGGCCAAGGGCTTCGTCGACAAGCGCCGCCAGGACGGCATCCACGCCGCGGCTGTCGTGATCACCAAGGAGCCGGTGCTCGAGTACGTGCCGGTCCAGCGCAAGGCCGGTGCGAACGGGTCGATCGATGACGCGCCAATCGTCACCCAGTATGAGGCCACGGCGATCGAGAAGCTCGGACTGCTGAAGATGGACTTCCTGGGGCTGCGCAACCTCGCGATCATCGAGCGGGCCCTCGAGCACATCCGGCGTCGTCATGGCGTTGAAGTCGACATCGATCACGTGCCTCTCGACGACACGAAGGTCTACGCGATGCTTCAGCGCGGCGACTCGATCGGGCTCTTTCAGCTCGAGGGCGACAAGATGCGCCAGCTGATGCGCCGCCTCGCGCCGACGAGTTTTGACGACATCGCGGCCCTGGTGGCGTTGTATCGGCCCGGACCGCTGAGCGAGAACGTCCACAACGACTACGCGGATCGAAAGAATCACCGCCAGGACGTCAGCTTCGACCACCCCGATCTCAAGGAGATTCTCGGCGAGACCTACGGGCTGATGATCTACCAGGAAGACATCATGCGCGTCGCGACCAAGATCGCCGGATTCTCCATGACCGAGGCCGACGACCTGCGCAAGGCCTGTTCGAAGAAGATCCGAGAGATGATCCAGGCCCAGCGCGCGAAGTTCGTCGAGGGCGCCGTGCGTGAGGGCTACGGGGACGCGTTGGGCGAGGCGATCTTCAACAAGATCGAGCCTTTCGCGGACTACGCGTTTAACAAGAGCCACGCTTACGGATACGCGCTCATCGCCTACCAGAACGCGTGGCTTAAGGCGAACTATCCAGTGGAGTACATGGCCGCTCTGCTGACGTCGTTTCGTGACGACAAGGACAAGGCGGCGATCTATCTCAACGAGGCACGCCAGATGGGTATCACCGTCGGCGTGCCCGACATTAACCACTCCGACGCCGACTACTCGCCGAGCCCGACCCAGGACCAGACGATCCTCTTCGGCCTCGCCGCGGTGCGCACCGTCGGTGAGTCGCTGGTGGAGAAGATTGTCGCCGAGCGCGACGCCGGCGGAGCGTTCACGTCGATCTATGACTTCGTGCGGCGCGTCGACCCCGTGGTTCTGAATCGTCGTACGATGGAGTCCCTGATCAAAGCCGGTGCCTTCGACGCTATGGGCCTGCCTCGCCAGGGGCTGCTCCTGCGCATCGACGAGATCGTCGAGGTGACCATGGCGCGTCGGCGCGACCTGGCGCTGGGCATCTCGACTCTCTTCGCCTTCGGTGACGGCGGCGGGCGTGACGACTGGGAGGGCACCGAGATCCCGGTGAGCGATCTCGAGTTCGACTCGTCGGTCAAGCTCGACTTCGAGCGCGAGATGCTGGGCACGTTTATCTCCGACCATCCGCTCTACGCCGTCGAGTCGGCGCTCGCGGCCAAGACCGACGGGACTATCGTCGCGGTGCGCGAACGCGCCGAGGACCTGGCACGGCTCGGGCGTCCCGTGACCGTCGGCGGTCTGTTGAGTGAGGTCCAGATTCGCACCACCAAGTCGGGTCAGCAATATGCGCGCGTCGTGCTCGAAGACCTCGGCGGGGCGATGGAGATCATCTTCTCAGCGAAGAAGTTCCAAGAGTGCAGCGGCTTTCTCGCCAAGGACAACGTCGTCCTGATCAAGGGTCGACTCGATCATCGCGACGACGAAGTGCGATTCAGCGCTCTGGACGTGACTCAGTTGCGGGCGGCGCGTCTGGACGAAGAACTGCGCCTGACTCTGCGCCCCGAGGATCTAACCGCGGGCACGATCGCCACCCTGCGCGAGATCCTGGTGCGCTATCCGGGGCCATCGCCGGTCATCGTCGAGACCGGAACGTCGGGAAAAGCCTTTAAATTGGGGCCGGAATTCAACGTGAACATCGCGGGCGTGGTGGGGGATTTGCGGAGCGAATTCGGACGAAACGTCATCAAGGCCTAGCCCAGATTGCCGGGGTCGCTACGTCCCGTAGAATGGGACCTATGGCAATGACCGTCACCACGAAGGACACCACCGCCCTCAGCGACGCGGAACTCGCCGAAATGGCCGACCTCTGCGTCGACCGTGAGCCCAACTTTGACATCGGCTTCCTCTCAAAGCAGCGCGAGGAGTGGGTGCTCGTGACCTGCGCGCGCGAAGGGAGCAAGTTGCGCGGCTACTCCTTCGGCACGCTCGAGCGCATCGGGGGCACGCCGTCGTTGCTGCTCGGCCTGCTGCTGGTCGAGCGCAACGCGAAGAGCGACCAGACCTTGAAGGCGATCCTGCACGATCAGTTTCGCCGGGCGCTGCTCGCCTTTCCCGACGAAGACGTCCTCCTCGGCGCCCGTCTCACCGCACCCGACGGCTTTCGCGCATTCTTGGGCCTTGAGGACATCGTGCCGCGCAAGGGATATCGTCCCACTGGCGAGGACCGTGCTTGGGGCCGGCGACTGGCTAAGCGCTTCGGCGCGGAGAAGGCGATCAACGACCAGACGTTCGTGATGACCGTGCCGGCGGGCCCCGTGGGCTGCCTGGACTATGTCGCCGCAAAGGGCGCGATCCCCGAGGGCGCCGGTGAGTTCTTCGAGGGACTCGAGCCGGACAAGGGTCAGCGCCTGGTGGTCTTCGGCTGGGCCATGGCTGAGTCGCTCGCCTCGGGCAAGCTGCCGCGCTAGCTAATTGCGCGGCAAGAGGCCGGTGCAGCTCTTGTAGCAGTGCCCATCGATGGGCGATGACAGCGTGGTGAGCACGTAGGTCGGTCGAAATCCCAGAGCCGTGCTGAGGTCCTTACCCGCGAGCGATGTGCGCCGGGTCGCCTCCATCGTGCGAATCGCGTGTGTGTCCTCGCACAGCAGCCAGACGTCGTCGCCGAACCACCCGAAGCGCACCCACGTCGAACCGTCCTCAATGCGCCGTAGCAGTTGGGGGCCGCGATCGGCCGCGATGAGAGCGACGCTGGGCCGCTCGCCGCGGAACTCCCAGTAGGGGGCGCTCGGGCCCCGAAAGCCGAAGAGCGGACCGTCGGAGGGGGTGGACAGCTCTTCGAGCCACTTGCGCACTCGACGACCGTGGTAGGTGCCCAAACGGCGAGGCAGGTCGGCCAGGCTGACCGCCTCGGGTTGGGCAAGGTCGGTTCGCCCGATGTCCTCGGCCAGTTGACCCTCGACGACGTCGAAGGCGACGAGGTCGGTCTCGAGGTCCTCGGGCCAGGGAATACGCCAGCGCACGATCGTCTGCGACGCGAGGTCCACCACCGTCGTCGACTCATTCGTCGAACCCAGGACGAGCCCGAACATGGTCGAGCCCGGTGTCAAGTCAACGGTGGGGTAGTGGGGCATCCGCTCGACGAGCTGACGTATGGCCCGGGCCGCCGGGTCGCGAGAGAAGAGCGCCATCAGCCTCCCAACTCCTCCAGTTGCGCTCTCAGGTCGGTGACAGTGCGCACGGGCAGCAAGCACGCGCCCCCGCGACAGACGTAGGCGGTGCCCGGCACGCGACCCTCGAGGAGCGGTGACGAGTTGGAGCCGGTGATCACGACGCTGCGGGGCACGACACACAATCGTACGTGCTCGAGAAGATCATTTGGCGGGCCGGGCACGACGATCTCCACACCCTCGAGAGCGAAGCGCGCCGCCGCGACGAGATCGGCTACCGCGCGCGGATGCTGACTGATCAGCGTTGCGCCGAGGGCGACGAGTCGCTCGGCGACGGCTTGGCGGTCAGAGTCGGCGTCCACGAGAGCCAGACGCGCGAGAGCGCGCGTGGCAGTGGCGTGACTCGAGGGACCGGCACCATCGAAGATCTCTTTGGGGCGCGCGAGCAGGTCCGTGGCGAGGTCGCTCGAGGTGAAGACACCGGCACCGCGTTGGGGGTTCTGAGCGGTGGGCACCTCGCCGTCCCAGTAGTGGGCGAGGAGGTAGTTCGTCGTTTCGCGCGCGCGCTGGAGCCAGTGGTCGTCGCCGGTCGCCTCGAATGCGTCTAAGAGAGCGTCGGCGAGGGCGGCGACGTCGGCGAGCGTGGCGTGGACGCCGCGGTGCTGGGTGCGATATAGCACGCCGCGTGCGGCGTGGCTCGAGGAAAGGTGCTCGAGCAGATCGAGTGCGACGTCGCGGTACCTCGCGTCACGCAGGGCCAGGCACGCCGAAGCGAATTGGGCGTTCCACTCCAAGATGACCTTGTCGTCGCGTTCGGGCTGGACCCGTTGGGAACGTGCGTTCCGCAGGGCGGCCAGCGCGCCGGCGAGTTCGCGCGGCGTGGTGAAGGGCTCGTTGTCACCGAGTCGCGGGACCGAGCGCCCTTCGAGGTTGCCGGCCGCGGTGATCGTCCAACGCTCGAGTGCTCGCTCTAGATCCGAGCTGCGTCCGCCCGCGCGCAGCGCGTCCGCGACCTCTTCGGGGGTCCAGGTGACGTGACCCCCTTCGAGTCCCGCCGCGTCGGCGTCGAGCGACGCGGCGTATCCATCAGGAACGGCGAGTTGGTCGAGGACAAAGTCCACCGTGGAAGCGGCGACCTCGCGCCAATCCTCTCGCGCGTAGCGACGCGCGGCGTTCGCGTAGGTCCGCGCGAGGAGGGCCTGGTCGATCAGCATCTTCTCGAAGTGGGGAACGTGCCACTCACGGTCCACGCAGTAGCGGGCGAAGCCGCCACCGATGTGGTCGTAGAGGCCGCGGCGAGCCATCGCGTCCAGCGTGGTCGACACAGCGTGCGACGCCGTGTCGTCTGAGTCGATCAGGGCCCCGAGCAGACCCGGGTGGGGGAACTTGGGGGCCCCGGAGAATCCACCGTCCGGATCGAGGGTCTCGACGAGTTCGTCGCGAAGTCGCCGGCGTGCGACGTCCAGGTCCAGGACGCCCTCGTGGGCGACCAGGTGGTCGACGAAGGCGACCTCGCGCACGAGGGCCTCGCCGAGCTCCGCGGCCTGTTCGATGACGGCGTCTCGCTGGACCTCCCAGGCGTTGGCGAGGGCGCGCAGCAAACGTGGGAAGCCGACCTGGTTGGGCCGATCGTTGGGCGGGAAGTACGTTCCGGTGAAGAATGGTCGGCCATCGGGCAACATGAAGACCGACATCGGCCATCCTCCGTGACCACTCGACAGCTGGGTGGCGGTCATGTAGAGCGCATCGACGTCAGGGCGCTCCTCGCGATCGACCTTGATGGGCACGAAGTGTTCATTGAGTAGTGTGGCCGTCTCGTCGTCCTCGAAGGACTCGTGAGCCATCACGTGGCACCAGTGGCAGGCCGCGTAGCCCACGGACAGGAAGATCGGCCGATCGCTCGAGCGGGCAAGTTCGAGCGCGTCCTCACCCCAGGTCCACCACTCGACGGGATTATCGGCGTGATCGCGAAGGTAGGGTGAGCCGAGCTGCTCCTTGACGTCACGAAGTCGTGGCACGTAGTGACATTAGAGGCCGCGAGACGTCGCCTCGGACGGCGAGACGATAACGGAGGTGGACATGGTCACGGCACTGCGGTGGGGCGTCATCGGCACGGGTCGCATCGCGCGCACCTTCGCGAGCGACCTCACCTTCATCGACGACGGAACCATCGTCGCGGTCGGGTCACGCACCCTTTCCGCGGCGCAGCGATTCGCCGCCGAATTCGGGATCGACGCCGCCCACGGGTCCTACGAGGAACTGGTCGAGGACCCCAGCGTGGAGGCCGTCTACGTGGCGACGCCGCACCCGATGCACTACGCCAACGCCCGCCACGCCCTCGAGGCGGGAAAGCCGGTGCTCGTCGAGAAGGCGTTCACGATGACCGTAGACGAAGCGGTCGACTTGGTGGCGATCGCGCGCCGGCGGGGCCTGTTCTTGATGGAGGCGATGTGGACGAAGCTCTGCGCGAGATCGTGTCCTCCGGTGAGCTCGGAGAGATCGTGGAGGTCATCGCGGATCACGGCAAATGGTTCGAGAAGGATCCGACCTCGCGACTCTTCGCGCCCGAGCTCGGTGGCAGCGCGATGTTGGACCTCGGGGTCTATCCCGTGTCCTTCGCCTCGATGATCTTGGGCACGCCCGCTCGGGTAGTCGCGATGGTGACACCCGCCTTCAGCGGGGTGGACGCCACCGCGTCGGCGGTGTTGGGATACGACACCGGGGCGCAGGCCATCGTGACCTGCACGTCGTCGGCTCGTAGCGCCACGCGCGCGAGCGTGGTGGGAACGAAGGGACGCGTCGAGATCGAGGGCGACTTCTACGCGCCATCCTCACTGGTCATTATCCCTCGATTGGGGGACCCGCGTCGCATGGATTTCGTTACCCGGGGACGCGGCCTGCAGTATCAGGCGAGCCACGTCGCGTCGCTCATCACGGCGGGACGCACAGAAAGCGACGTGATGCCCCTCGATGAGTCCATCGCCATCATGGGTACGATGCGCCGAATCATCGAATCCTGACCTCACCCGCCGGGGATTCGTGTCCAATGGCCAGTGCGCCTGCGCGTCAGGCATTGAAGGGACATGCTATTTTCACCAACTGGACGTTTCGTTCACGAAGCGACCATGAAGTGCCTAAAACAATCGGTGCCGCGGGGCACCACAGAAGGGTTGGGGAGAATGAATTTTAGAACAGGAAGGGCTCTCGCGTCCGTCGCGCTGGTTGGCAGTTTTGTCGTCGCCATGTTGCCGGACGTGAACAGCGCAGGAGCAGCAACCAAGAC
>JAJZSM010000049.1:0-4287 GCA_021849765.1 Actinomycetes bacterium
AAGGTCCTCCAGCTCGTGCACGACGAGTCGGGCCGGGTCGCCGGCGCGGTCGCCTACTGGCGCCCGACCGGCGAGTTCGTCACCTTTGCCGCCAAGTCGGTCGTCCTCGCGAGCGGTGGCGTCGGCAAGTCCTGGAAGTTCACCTCGAACTCGTGGGAGAGCACCGGCGACGGCCACGCGATGGCGCTGTGGGCCGGGGCTGAGCTCATCGACATGGAGTGCATCCAGTTCCACCCGACCGGTATGGTCTGGCCCCTCAGTGTCCGCGGCCTGCTCGTGACCGAGGGCGTGCGCGGCGACGGTGGCGTGCTGCGCAACTCCGAGGGTGATCGCTTCATGTTCAACTACGTGGCCGACATGTTCCGTGCCGAGACCGCCGAGACCGAGGAGGAGGGCGACCGCTGGTACGAAGACCACAACGCCGGTCGTCGTCCCCCCGAGCTCCTGCCGCGTGACGAGGTCGCCCGCGCGATCAACACCGAGGTCAAAGCCGGTCGCGGGAGTCCCCACGGCGGCGTCTACCTCGACATCGGCACGCGACGCAGCGCTGAGTACATCCGTCGGCGCCTGCCGTCGATGTACCACCAGTTCATGGAGCTCGCCGGTGTCGACATCACCCGCGAGGCCATGGAGATTGGCCCGACCTGCCACTACATCATGGGTGGCGTCAAGGTCGACGCGGACACCGCAGCGACCAAGGTCGCCGGCCTTTACGCCGCCGGCGAGGTCGCCGGTGGCATGCACGGGGCGAACCGGCTCGGTGGCAACTCACTGTCGGACCTCGTGGTCTTCGGTCGTCGCGCCGGTATGGCGGCCTCAGACTACGTCGAGGGCGGCTCGGGTCCGAGCGGCTTCGACTGGGGCGAGGTCGAATCGGCCGTTTCACGCGCGCTCGCGCCCTTCGAGAACGAGAACGGCGAGAACCCCTACGACATCCAACGCGACCTCCAAGAGATGATGCAGGCCAACGTCGGCATCATCCGCACCGGCGACGAGATCGAGTTCGCCATCAACGAGCTCGAGACCTTCACCGAACGGGTGAAGAACATCTCGGTCAAGGGTGGTCGGGCCTACAACCCGGGCTGGAACCTCGCCACCGACCTGCCGAGCATGCTCACCGTCTCCAAGTGCACGTCGCGCGGCGCGCGCGATCGCAAGGAGTCGCGCGGTGGGCACACCCGTGAGGACTTCCCCAAGGCCAGCGCCGAGTACGGCACCTTCAACCTGGCGCACACCATCGCGGGCGGAGCCTGGGATGGCGAGATCACAACCGAGCGCTCGCCGCTCCTGACCATGCCCGAAGAATTGAAAGCGCTGCTCGAGGAGGGGAAGTAATGGCTGAGGTAACGATGCGAGTCTGGCGCGGTGACGCCAGCGGTGGGAACTTCGAGGACTACACGGTCGCCCAGAACGAGGGTGAAGTGGTCCTCGACGTGATCCACCGCATCCAGGCGACCGAGGCCCCCGACCTGGCGTGCCGGTGGAACTGCAAGGCCGGCAAGTGCGGCAGCTGCGCCGCAGAGATCAACGGCAAGCCCCGCCTGATGTGCATGACCCGCATGGACGACCTGCCCGAGGGGACGGTGACGGTCACGCCGATGAAGACGTTCCCAATCATCCGTGACCTGGTGACTGACGTCTCGTTCAACTTCGCGATGGCCGAGCGGGTCCCCGCGCTGTTGCCACCCCCGATGCCCGAGGACGGCTACCGCATGTTCCAAGAGGACGTCGAGCGCGGCCAGGAGTTCCGCAAGTGCATCGAGTGCTTCATGTGCCAGGACGTCTGCCACGTGATCCGCGACCACGAGGAGAACAAGCAGTACTACGCCGGACCGCGGTTCTTCATCCGCTACGCCGAGCTCGAGATGCACCCGCTCGACCAGAACGACCGTCGTGAGTACGTGCGTGAGGAGATGGGGCTCGGCTACTGCAACATCACCAAGTGCTGCACCGAGGTCTGCCCCGAGCACATCAAGATCACCGACAACGCGATCATCCCGTTGAAGGAACGCGTCGTGGACGCGCACTACGACCCGGTCGCGTGGCTCGGGCGAAAGATCGGCCGACGCACGAAGCGCACGGCGACCGAGGCGGGCGTCCAGCCCGCTCCGTAATCGTGGTCGAGTTCGCCGGCGACGAGTGGTTCGCGACCCTGAACGAGTCGCTCGTCGCCGCAGGACCCGTCCCGATGATCGAGTCGCTGCGGCGGATCGTCATCCACCTGATCGACGCGCCCAACCGAGCGCCACATGCCTTCACGCTCACGCTCGAGCCCTCGGGCGCGAGCGTAACCGCTGGTGACCACCTCGCTGCCGACGCCGTCGTGCGCATCGACTTCGCTGACGCCGCACGGCTCTACCGCGGCGACCTCGACAGCGCCACGGCGCTTCGCGAGGGTCGCATCAAGGTCCGCGGCGACGTCAGCGTCGTCGTCGCGCTGCTCGACTGGCTGCTCCACGCCCGAGGACCGGCCGCGTGAGCGACCTGCCGCTATTCGAAGACGACCTCGCCGAGCCTGGCGTGCTCGAGGCTTCGATGCTGCACCGCCGACCGCGGGTCCACCCCGCCGTCGTGCTCTGCTTCTTCAACGACCTGCTTAACCGGCTCGCCGACGAGGGGGTACTCACCCCGCTCTACACACTGCGCAGCGAGATCGGCACCAACCCCGTCTACGAGCTCAACACCCCGAGCGGTCCGGTCGCGGTCGTGCACCCCGGGATGGGCGGTCCCCTCGCCGCGGCCGTCGTCGAGGAGCTCGCGGCGCTCGGGATGACCTCGGTGGTCGCCTGTGGCGGTGCCGGTGCCCTCGTCGACGACCTCGATCGCGGTGCGATCATGGTCGTCGACTCGGCCCTGCGTGACGAGGGCACGAGCTTCCACTACGCACCGCCATCGCGGGTCATCGAGGCCGACCCGGACGGCGTCGCGGCGCTCGTCGGCGTGCTCAACGCCCGGCGGGTCGCCCACCGCGTGGGCCGCACCTGGACGACCGACGCGATCTTTCGCGAGGCGCGCAGTCGCGTCGAACGTCGCGTCGCCGAAGGCTGTTCGATGGTCGACATGGAGTCGGCCGCCTTTATCGCCGTCGCGCGCTACCGCCACGTGCGCTTCGCCCAACTGCTCTACGCCGGGGACTCACTCGTGGGCGAGTGGGACCACCGGTCGTGGCTACGTGCCGGCGAGGTTCGCGAGCAGCTCTTCTATCTCGCCGCCGAGGGCGCTCGCCGCCTCCTCGAGACCTGAGCCTCGCCTCCGCGTACAACGAAATCTCACCACCTCGATACCGAGACCACCCACGGCGACGATTCACGCAAAGACGCCACCCACGTGACGATTCGCTACCGATAGCGTCGGACCATGGACCCGTCCACTCCGATCGATCGACGAACGATGCTGCGTCGCGGGCTCCAGGTGGGTGGCGTCGTGGCCGGGGCGGCCCTTATCGCCGTGGCGCTCGAGGACAACCGCCACCACACCGTCTCGTCGTCGACCACGACCTCGACGTCGACGACGTCGACCACGCTCGGACCGGCCACGACGTCGGATTGGACCGCGCTCGCAGCGTCACTGACCGGTTCGCTGATCCTTCCTTCGGACAGCGCCTACCCCGCCGACACTCTGCTCTACAACGAGAAGTTCGTGGGTCTGCACCCCCAGGCGATCGCCTACTGCGCGAGCGCCGACGACGTCGCGCGCTGCGTCGACTTCACGACCGCGCACGACATCGCACTCGCCGCCCGATCGGGTGGCCACAGTTACGGTGGCTACTCGAGCTGTCCGGGGCTCGTCATCGACGTGAGCCGGCTCTCGTCAATCGTGGTCGATGAGCGGACGAACACCGCCACCGTGGGGGCCGGCGCGAAGCTCATCGACGTCTACAACGCCGTCGCGAGCCACGGCCTGCTCCTACCGAGCGGCTCGTGCCCGACCGTCGGGATCGCGGGGATCACGCTCGGCGGGGGTATCGGTGTCCTCGGCCGCAAGTACGGGCTCACCTCGGACAACCTCCAATCGCTCCGTCTCGTGACCAGTGACGCGAGCGCGGTGACGGCGAGCGACGTGGACCACGCCGACCTGCTGTGGGCCTCACGGGGCGGGGGCGGGGGCAACTACGGCGTCGCGACGTCCTTCTCATTCACCCTGCACCCGGTCCCCGAGCTCACGCTGTTCACGCTGCAGTACCCGTGGCCGGCCGCGGCCGCCATGCTCGAGGCGTGGCAGCACTGGACCGCCACGGCGCCCGACGAGCTCTGGTCGAACTGCCAGCTCCTCACCCAGGGCTCCTAC
>JAJZSM010000049.1:4297-9364 GCA_021849765.1 Actinomycetes bacterium
CCAGTGGCGTGTTCTGCGGGTCCCCCTCCGCACTCTCGGGGCTGATCACGGTATTCGAGCGCGCCATCGGTTCGGCCCCGTCCTACCGGTTCGTCGGCTCGCGGGCGTACATCGACGCGATGGCCATCGAGGCCGGCTGCGCGGGGCTCACCATCGCCGCCTGTCATCTCGCCACCGAGAGCCCCGGCGGCACGCTGTCACGCTCGGCCTACTCGGCCAAGTCGAGCTACGTCGACCAGCCCATGGACGGCGCACAGGTCGCCGCCATCGTCGCCGCGGTCGAACACCTCCACGCGAGCGCACCGACCGTCGGCGGTGGCCTGGCCTTTGACGCCTACGGGGGCGCGATCAATCGCGTGGCACCCGAAGCGACCGCCTTCGTGCATCGCGACAAGCTGGCTTGTATCCAGGCGACGTACTCGTGGTCGAGCGCCACACCAGCGAGCGAGATTGACGCGGGCGCGCAGTGGCTGACCTGGCTCGGCGTGAACGTCTTTGACCCGCGCACCGGCGCCTACCAGAACTACATCGACCCCACGCTCGCCAACTGGGCGAACGCGTACTACGGCACCAACCTTGGGCGTCTGGAGGCCGTGAAGAAGACCTATGACCCCGACAACCACTTCGCCTTCGCCCAGTCCATCCCACCCGCGAGTTGAGTCGACGAATCCGCCTCGACGGCGGACCGGCCGCGGCACCGTCAGTCGATAGTTACCGATGCCGCCCGCTCTTGAACGTCAGCGTCCAACAGGATCGAACACGTCGACAACCGCCTCACGCCGGTGATTCGGGACCTCTCACTCGATGGAACGAGGACGTCATCGTTGACGCGATTGACCAGTGCATCGCCACTCAGTTACCGCGAGCACTCGCCGAGACACACGGTGCCACCGCGCCGGTTATGTCTCTCCATCGATGTCAATTACCGAGATGTAATCAACATCATTACTCCACATTTACTGCCACCCACTACATTGCTATCCGGTTTCGTCCAATGGCGCTGATCAGTAACGATGTTAGATTGCCACAATGAATGCGTATAACGCATCGAGAAAGTCTCTAAGTGAACTTTAAAGGTAGCCGATTGACTTGTTTTGATGTCGTCGTTAAGTTCGACTTTGACATGTGATTTGACGACATGTCATGTCGCGGTAAAGGAGGCAATATGAGAAACAGGCGAGCGTTCTTACGGTCATCAGTTGTCGCGGCGCTCATTATTGTTGGCGGAAACCTCTCGATTGCGGGGGCGATGTCGGCCGCCCCGCCGGCCGGAATCTCCCTCGCGTTCTTCTCAGGTGGGCTCGGCGCTAACGCTCACTGGAGCACCGTGGACCCCGTTGGAGGTACGCCAACCGATGTGAGCCGAGTGATCGTCTTCAACAATCCACTAACAACCGGTTCTACGTACTCGGGCGCGACCGTGAACGGGGTGAGCGGACTTTCGATGAGTGACGTCACCCAGTTGTCCTTCATGATTGACACCGGCGCATACATGGGTGCGGGAGCACCGCGGTTCTCGGTGATTCTGTCCGATGGCGTCACGCTCTTCCCATCGGCCGGTGACTGTCCGTTGAGCGCGAACACTGGTTGGCAAACGGCTAGCTTCGTCGGCCCGGAATCCTGCACCATCTACGGGAGTGAATCACCTGGGACGACCAGTGGCTCTGCGACGTGGAGCGAGTGGAGTTCATTCTTAGGCGACCCGACGATCGTATCGATGTTCATCGTGCAGGATGAGGGCCCAGCTCAGGCGTACCTGGCGAATGTCTCGGTGAACAACCACATTGCGGCGTGAGTTCCACGGTTGAAGGGATTCCCCTCGATCAGGTCCGCGAATGGCGGCGCAACGCGCGAATCCAGATCGGGCGTCGCTAGCGCCACGCGAGTCTTATAGCCCGTTGGCACAGCGCCCAGAACCTTAACCACCTCGGAAACGTTCGCGCCGACGGACGGGCTCGCAATAGCGGCTCGTCTGTCGGCGCGACTGTCATTCACCGCCTTCTAAATACGACCGGACAACCGCGACACAGTTCGGCGGTCGTAGGGCGCAGAATCTAGATGAGCCCCAACTGGCGCACGTCGTCGCGCTCACCGAGCAGTTCGTCCGCGGTGATCTTGAGTCGGTCCGCCGCGAACTCGTCGATGGCGAAGCCCTCCTTCACGTGCCAGGCGCCGGCCGTGTCGACTTGGATCGGCAGACCGAAGGTGAGACCTTCGGGCGTGCCGTACTCGCCGTGGCTGGTCACCGCGACCGAGACGCAGTCGTCGGCGGGCGTGGGCGTCGTGAGGCTCACGACCGTGTCGATGGCGGCGTTGGCGGCCGAGGCGGCCGAACTGGCGCCGCGCGCCTCGATGATCGCCGCGCCGCGCTTCTGGACCGTGGTGATGAAGTCACCGCGCAGCCACGCGTCGTCTTTCACCGCGGCGGGGACGGCGAGGCCACCCACCGTCGCGTTGGCGAAGTCCGGGAACTGGGTCGAGGAGTGGTTGCCCCAGATGACGAGGTTCTTCACCTCGGCCACCCCGACGCCGACCTTCTTGGCGATCTGGGTCTCCGCACGGTTCTGGTCGAGGCGGGTCATCGCGAACCACCGGTCGGCCGGGACCTCGGTTGCATTGGAGCGTGCGATCAAGCAGTTCGTGTTGCACGGGTTGCCAACGACCAGCACACGCACGTCACTCGCCGCGTTCTCGGCGATGGCGCGCCCCTGAGGCTTGAAGATGCCCCCGTTCACGTTCAGCAGGTCGCTGCGCTCCATGCCGGCCTTGCGCGGGATCGAACCCACGAGCAGGGCCCAGTTGGTGTCGGTGAAGGCGTGCTTGAGGTCACTCGTCGCCTCGATGCCCGCGAGCAGCGGGAAGGCACAGTCGTCGAGCTCCATGACGACACCCTCGAGGGCCTTCATCGCCGGCTCGATCTCGAGCAGGCGAAGCACGATGGGGGTATTCGGTCCGAGCATCTGTCCCGACGCGATGCGGAACAGCAACTGGTAGCCGATCTGACCGGCGGCGCCGGTCACGGTGACATTGACGGGGGTGGTCATGATTGTTCCTTCCGGTGGGATCTAGAGGCGGTCGACGATGGCCGAGGCGAACTCCGAACACTTCACTTCGGTCGCGCCCTCCATCTGGCGCGCGAAGTCATAGGTGACGACCTTGTCGGCGATCGTGGCCTCGAGGGCGCGGATGATGTCGTCCGCGGCACCCTGCCAGCCGAGGTGCTCGAACATCAGTACGCCCGAGAGCAGGACCGATCCGGGGTTCACCTTGTCCAAGCCGGCGTACTTGGGCGCCGTGCCGTGGGTGGCCTCGAAGATGCCGTGTCCGGTGACGTAGTTGATGTTGGCGCCCGGCGCGATGCCGATACCACCGACCTGGGCGGCCAGGGCGTCCGAGAGGTAGTCACCGTTCAGGTTGGTCGACGCAATGACGTCGAATTCCGAGGGACGCGTGAGGACTTGCTGGAAGATGATGTCGGCGATGGCGTCCTTCACGAGCAGCTTGCCCTCGGGCTTGCCGCCGCAGTCGTCCCAGCTAACGGCGACGTCGGCGAACTCGTCGCGTACGAGTTGGTAGCCCCACTTCATGAAGGCGCCCTCAGTGAACTTCTGGATGTTGCCCTTGTGCATCATCGTGACGCTCGCGCGCTTGTGGTCGAGGGCGTACTTGATCGCGGCGCGAATGAGCCGGTCCGATCCGGACTTGGAGATCGGCTTGATACCAATGCCGCTCATCTCCTTGATGTCCCAGCCGTAGTTGTCGTGCAGGTACGAGCGCATCTGCTCGGCCTTCTCGGTGCCCGCCTCGACCTCGAGGCCGGCATAGACGTCCTCGGTGTTCTCGCGGAAGATCACCATGTCGACAAGCTCGGGATGCTTGACCGGCGAGGGCACGCCTTCGAACCAGCGCACCGGGCGCAGGCAGACGTAGAGGTCGAGGATCTGGCGCAGGGCCACGTTGAGCGAGCGGAATCCGCCGCCAATGGGCGTCGTGAGAGGGCCCTTGATCCCGATGAGGTGCTCGCGGAAGTCGACCACGGTTTGCTCGGGCAACCAGTCGCCGGTCTCGTCGAAGGCCTTCTGGCCCGCGAGGACTTCCTTCCATTCGATGGTCTTGCCGTGCTTCTTCGCCGCTGCGTCAAGCACCAGCTTGGCGGCGGGCCAGATGTCGACACCGGTGCCGTCACCCTCGATGAAGGGGATAATCGGATTGTCAGGGACCTGCAGGACGCCCGAAGGGCTCATCGTAATTTTCTCAGCCATGACCTCATCCTACGACTCGCGCCGGACCCCGATTTTGGGCCAAAAGTCCCAGTAATTCCGGCCTGCTTCGCCGCGTCGACCCGACCAGCCCTGCCGCCGTGGCGCGTCAACGCGACACAGCGTATTTCTCCCGTGCACCAGTGGACCGCGGGGACCGTGGTGGGCGCGCGAACCAGATGACCGACGACGCGGCGGCCCGTCCCAAGGCGTGAGGCTCGGGTCCTCGGTGCGTGGGTTCAGACAACGTATTCGCTAGTGCGCGTGATCGGCGTCAAAGGCCGTGGCGCACCCGGTCGAGCAGAAGAAGTACTCGACACCGCCGTCAGCACGAATCGCAGCGGCGTTCGAACGCTTCACCGACATGCCGCAGATCGGATCGACGTACTTGTCACCGTCCGCTGACGCGCCATCGCGGTGCGCGTGACGTGTTCCCCGAAAATTGTTCATATTCTTCCTTTCCACTGCACTAATCACCAAAGACTTCCGGCCGACGATCTCTCGCCGTTGTAACCCGAGGCGATCGCCCCACACAGGGTTGGCACCGCCGGCTACCTCTCGACCCCGACCCGTCACGTTCCATGACGATGCGCCATCGACTCGCGGTCGAAGCGCTCGACGCACCCCGGGGAGCAGAAGTAGTACTGAACATCACCACGACGACTCGAGTATTCGGTAGTCGCCGGATCGACCGACATGCCACAGATCGGGTCGATGGCCCCGCCGCTCACACCCGACATCGGTCGCGTCGCCTCGGCGTGCCCGACGTCGCCGCCTTCAGACTGGAAGCGGTCGCGGCAGTGATCCG
>JAJZSM010000050.1 GCA_021849765.1 Actinomycetes bacterium
CGTCAGCAGTGCCAGTTCGGCGTTGGAGTTCATGTCGTGTTGGCGCGCCAGGGTGAGCAACGGATCGTCCTGGTCACGACTCGGATCGATCGGCCCGTTCAACGTCGCGTTCCACTCGTCATCCAGGTCGTGCTCGGCCGCGACCACTCGACGCACCGCGACGCGCACGACCTCTCGACCAGCGTCGTTGAGCTTGACCTCGATTCGCCCGTCGCGACGGCGCACGAAGAGCCGCGGCGTCACGAGGCCGCCTCTTCCACGGTGCACTGCAGTCCCGCCACTTGGACCTTGACGCAGTATCGCTCCGCGCGCTCGCGCTCACCAGTCCAGACCACCGCCCGTCCCCGGTGGTGGACGGTGAGCATCAGCTGGGTGCACTTGTTGTTCGAGTAGCCAAAGATTCGCTTGAAGATCACCACCACCACGTTCATGGGCGTCACCGGGTCATTCCACACGACGACATCCCAGGGTCGCTTGGTCGCCGTAGTCGTCTCGCTTGAAACCTCAGATTCCGTCGCGAGGTCGGCGTCGACCGATCGTCGACGTGTCGTTTGGGCCATCACCTAGTTTCTCAGAGCGCCGAGACAAAAGAAAGGCCTCGTACACTGGTCGGTACGACCAAGGAGGTCGAAACGGTGACCCTGTCGATGGCCGCGATTCCCGGACGGATCCGGGCGCGGGCCAACCAGTCCATTCGCAACGCCGCCGGCCTCACCCGTGAGCCGCCAGCGGCGTGCCTCGACCCGCTTGAGTCCTACCAACCCGTCGACGGCATCGCCCGGTTGGTCCACGGGGATCTCGCGGCCATGCTCATTGGCGGCATCGGCTCGCTGTTCATCGAGATGCTGCACCCCTACTCGATGGCGGGTGTCGCGCAGCACTCTCGGTACCGTGAGGACACCCTGGGTCGAGTCCTGCAGACGGCGAACTTCATTGGCGACACCACGTACGGCTCTCGTGCGGTGGCCGGCGCGTCGATCGAGCGAGTCAACGCCATCCACCGAGCAGTCCGCGGCGTCGCTGACGACGGCGTGGCCTACGAGGCGAGCGACCCGCACTTGATCTCCTGGGTGCACGTGGCCGGCACGACGATCTTCCTCGAGTCCTATCGGCGTTTCGGGCCACACCGGCTCACGCCGGACCAAGCCGACCGCTACGTGGCCGAGATGGCCAAGGTGGCGCACGACCTCGGTGGCGAAACGCCGCCGACGACCGTCGCCGAACTGCGCCGACAGCTCGACGCCTTTCGCCCCGAGCTACGACTCAGCGCCGACGGCGTGGCCGCCCGTGACTTCCTGGTCGCCGGCGTCGGTGGCGGGATCGTCCAGCGTTTCGCGTACCGCTTGCTCGTGGCGAGCGCCCTCGACCTGCTGGCACCCTGGGCGCGCGATCTGCTGGGCTTCGCCCCACCGCCGCCGTGGCGGCGCTACGCGACCCGCGGCGCTACGCGCGCGATGAACGCCATGCTGCGCGCGGCCGTGCCTCCGACGCGGCCCGTCACTGCATCAGCGTGAGTCCGCCGTCGACGGCCAGGACCTGGCCGGTCACGTAGACGTTGTCCACCAGCGACTCGATGGCGCTGGCAACGTCTTCGGGCGTAGCGCTGCGGCGTAGCGGCGCGACCGCCTGGACGTGGTGACGGATGGCATCCCAGTTTTCGGTCCACTGCGTGTCGACGAGACCCGGAGCCACGGCGTTCACCCGCACCTCGGGTCCGACGGCCTTGGCGAGCAGCGCGGTGAGGTGATTGAGCGCGGCCTTGGAAGCCGCGTAGGGGATAGACGAACCGGTCTGACGGATCCCGGCGATGGAACTCACGTTGACTATCGAGCCATTGGTCGCTCGCAGCGACTCCATGGCCGCGACCGACATGGCCCACGTGCCAAAGACGTTCACCTCGAAGATCCGGCGCCAGACGTCCAGCGAGGCCGCGGCGAGGTCGTGATGGTTGATAACCGACGTCGTGCCGGCGTTGTTCACGAGTACGTCCAGTCGACCGAGACGGTCAAGGACTTCACCGACCAATCGTTCGGGGTCGCCGGGCACGTCGACCGAGGCCTGCACGTAGATCGAGTTCGGCGTCTGGGCCGCCAGCCGTTCACCCTCTTCGACACTGGTCGCTGAGTTGAAGACGACGGCGTCACCCCGGTTCGCAAAGCGCAGCGCCGTCGCCGCGCCGATGCCCCTCGAGGACCCCGTAACGAGGACGACCCGGCCGCTCACGAAACGCGCCGCATCCGCCACGACCCGGCCCAGTGTTGGCCGGGCTGGAGCACCACAAGGTCCTTGCCACTTCGCAACGCGTCCGGTGGGCAGGTCATCGGCTCTACCGCGACCGAGGTGCGCCGGCGGCCGTGCCCGAGCCGGTCACCCGTGTAGATCTGGACGTAGGGGAAGTTCCGGTCCATGCTCAATTCCACGCAACCGTCGTCCTTGTCGCGAAGCAGTACCGTCGACATGCCAAAGTCGTCCCTCGTCAACTCGGTGTAGGTGACGTCGAGCTCGTGGCCGTTGAGCGATTTCGGCGCCGTGAAGTCCAGTGTGTGGTTCGTCACAGGCAGGATCTCACCGGTTGGCAACTGCCGCGAATTCACGGCGACGAAGGCTCGCGCCGGCACGGTCAGCCATGAGCCTTCGATGGTCGGCGTCGTCACGGCCAGGTACGGGTGGAACCCCAGGCCGAAGGGGATCGCCACCTCGTCGAGATTCTTCACCGTCGTCGTCACGGTCAGCCCCATCGATCCGAGGTGGTATGCGACCTCCACCGACGACGCGAAGGGGTACGCCGGCGTGGGGTGAAGCAGGAGCGAGAGGGCGCAGCGGTTCTGGTTCACTGACTCCACTCGAAAGGGGCGCCACCGGACGAGTCCGTGTATCGCCGCCACCTGGTCGACGATGTCCACGGCGGGTCGGCCCGTGCGCTCGGAGAACTCCCACGGCTCCGCGCTTAGCCGATTGGGCCACGGGTAGAGCACCTGGCCGTGCCCCCCGACGGGAACTTCGTCACCCGCGTACCCCTCGACGACGGCTACGCCCCCTTGCACGTACGTGCGAAGGGTTGCGCCAACTTCGGTGATGACGGCGCGCTGGTCGCCATGGGCAATCGCGATCTGTTCGCCCGAGGGCAGCATCGGCCGAATCCTCTCTTCCTCGTTACGTAACTTACGACAGTTAGGGTACGACGTATGCGAATTCTCATCACCAACGACGATGGCGTGGGAGCGCCAGGAATCGCGGTACTCGCGCGAGCGGTGGCTCGATGGATTGACGATGCGGCCGACGGCGATGTACGCGAGGCCGTAATTGTGGCGCCGCGCACGAACCACTCCGGGATGTCGGCCGCCGTTGGCGACGTGTTCGAACACCCCTCCGTCGCCTACAGCCGACACCGGATCGCCGGCGCCGAGTCGATACCCACCTTCGCCCTGGACGCGCCGCCGGCGCTCTGCGCGCTGCTCGGTTCCATCGGGAGCTTCGGCGTCGAGCCGGACCTCGTGCTCTCGGGGATCAACGCCGGTGCCAACGTCGGGCGAAGCGTGCTGCACTCGGGCACGGTCGGCGCGATCCTGACCGCGGCGCAGCTGGGCAAGTCGGGTCTGGCGATTTCAGTTCAATGGGGCGAAAGCGTCCACTACGAAACTGCTGCTGCCGTCGCCCTCGAGGTCGTCGACGAACTGCTTCGCGCACCGTCGAGCACGGTCTTTAACCTCAACGTTCCAAACCTGCCCGCGGCCCAGTTGCGAGGCGTTCGACGCGGGCACATCTCGACCGCCGGCGTCGTGAGCGCCGCGGGACCGCGCGCCGGCGGCGAGCCCCTCGGTGAAGAGGGCGAGTTGCCCTTGCGATTTGGCGCTGCGTCACCCGAACTCGGCGACGTCAGCGATGAGTCGTCTGACGACGACGGCGCCCTTCTCGCGGCTGGCTACGCCTCGCTCACGCCACTACGGGGCCCGCACGAGAACCTCGACGCGTCACTGGACCGTCACGTCGACGTGGCGCTCGACTTGATCAGCCGCCACCTCGCGCGAGCTCGGTAGTCACTCGTCGTCGCGCGTTCGCCGACTCTGCTTTTGCCGTCCCCGCGCTCGCTTGTCCTCGAGTCGGCGGATTCGTGAGGCCCTGGTCGCTCGGGTGGGCCGACGGAGCTCGGGCTCGGCCATCGCCGCCGCCAGCCGTTGGCGGAGCTGCTCGAGGGCCGCCTCACGGTTCTGCGCCTGTGAACGGAATCGGCTCGCGGTTGACCGTACGACGGGCCCGAGCGCGCCGACGACACGATCGCGCGATTCGGGATCTAGCGACGCCACCCGGTCCAGACGCAGCGTCACCACGATCTTCGTGCGCGACCGGTTCGCGTGCTGCCCACCGGGGCCGCCCGACGTCTCGGCGCGCACGTCGATCACCTCGAGCGGGATTCGCAGGCCCGGACCGATCTCGAGTCCGTCGCCCGCGACGTCGGGTGTCACGAATGGGTGGGAAAGCGCACCATCGCCAGCTGCCCGGACGACGCGACGAGTTCCCCACGCTCGTCAAAGAGCTCGCAGCGCTCGTCCACGACCCCGTCGGCGATGACCAGACACCACTGACGCGCTCGCAGCCACTCCCCGACTGGAATTCGTCGAACGTACGACGTCAGCTGCAGGGTGGGCACCCAGCCCGACGAGCCGAGCGGGAAGGTGGCGGGCGGCAAGGCGTCACTCGCGAAGAGCAACGTCGAGGGATCCCAGCCCGTGGATCCATCATCCAGTCGCAGCCAGCCCTTCACCTCACCAGTGTCTCGAAGTTCGCCCACCGACCAGCCGGCGGTCGTGGGGTCCATCCGCAGGTCGATGATCCGCGCAATGTTGATCTCGTCGCTCCCGGTCGAGCGCCGACACGACGCCAACGGCGCGATGTCGGGGGCGCCGACCCCGGCGTAGCGCACCGGTCCGTCGTGCAGCGTCCCCAACGTGACCAGTGACTCGGTAGTCACCTGGCCGTCCTGGACGAGCTCGACGTGCACGAACGAGACCCCGCGACCGACCTTGCGAACGTGGGTGACGAGGGTCGCCGCGCCGACCGATGGGGAGCCGACGTAGTGGGTGGTCACCGCCGTCGCGTGCAGGTGCGTCGAGCCCTCCTGCGAGGCCGCGGCCAGCGCGCCGTTGGCCATGACGACTTGCAGGTAGCCCCCGTTGGGATGGTTCATCACCGTGTAGTAGCGCGACAACTGGACCGAGAACTGTCCATGTCCGACGGGATCGACCGCCGCGGCGTCGCGCAGCGACGTCATCGAACCGGCTTCGTCCATTGGCCAACCATAATGGCCCGCGCGCCCACCACCCTAAGATCAGACCTGAGAATAGAGGTTTGATGTCCACTGCCACCGACGACGTTTGCGCCCTGACGGGCGGCGGTGCGGGGTGGTCGGCGGGTGGCGCACCGACGACCATTTCATGGTGGCGCCGATGACGTCAGCCGTCGCGGCCATTGCGCGCTGGATCGGCACCGGGCTGCGCGAGAGCGCCGCCATGGTCTGGATGACGTGGTGGCCGCTCGTGCTCGGCTTCACGCTGTCGGGAATGGTTCAGAGCTTCCTGCCCCGCGACGGGCTTCGCCGCCAACTCGGCGCGACCACGCCCGCCACGGTCGCCCGGGCATCACTGCTCGGGGTCATCTCGTCGTCGTGCAGCTACGCCGCGAGCGCAATGGCCCGCGCCCTGTTCGCCCGCGGGACGTCGTGGACCAACTCGCTGATCTTCATGGTCGCCTCGACGAACCTCGTCATCGAACTCGGCATCGTGCTCTATCTCCTGCTCGGATGGCAGTTCCTCGCCGCACAGCTAGTGGGCGGGATCATCATGATCGTCGGGCTCGCGCTGCTCACGGGTCTGGTCTATAACCGCCGGACCCAAACCGAGCTGTACGAGCACGTCATCCAAGACGCTCCGCCACCCACCCAGCCCGCGACCACCACGTGGCGTGAACGGCTCGCCTCGCGACGGCATTACTCGCTGGCGGCGCGCTTCACCATTGGCGACTTCACGATGCTTCGCAAGGAGCTGCTCGCGGGATTCCTGATCGCCGGATTCTTGAGCGTGCACGTGCCCCAGGCGTGGTGGTCGCACATATTCCTCACCAACCACGGCTGGATCACCGTCGTCGAGAACGCCGTCATCGCCCCGCTCATCGCGGTGATCTCCTTCGTCTGCTCGGTTGGAAACATCCCGCTGGCCGCGGCGCTCTGGACGCACGGCGTGGCCTTCGGCGGCGTGATCGCCTTCATCTTCGCCGATCTGGTCACCTTGCCCTTGCTCTTCATCTACCGCCGCTTCTACGGCGGCTCGATGGCCCTACGACTCTTTGGCCTCCTGTGGTTCGTGATGTCGGCGGGTGGCCTGGTGGTCGAGGCGCTCTTTCGCAGTGCCAACCTGATCCCGACGACGAGGCACACGCCCGCGATGAGTGGGCACTTCCCTCTCGGGCCCACGCTGGCGGCGAACATCCTCGCGACGGCGGTCGTCGTCACCCTGTTGGTCCTGGCGCGGAATCGAGACGGCGACGCCCAGAGCGCTCGCGACCCGATCTGCGGCATGAACGTCGACGTGACCGCGCCAGTTGCGGTGCGAGAGCGAAACGGTCAGACTTTTTACTTCTGTTCCATACGATGCGCCGAGCGGTTCGACCGCGGAGAGGAGTCCACCCCCATGCACGAAGACCTCAACGGAGACGCGATCGATCCGATCTGCGAGATGCGCGTTGACTCGGCCACGGCGCTCAGCGCCGTGGGGGCGGACGGAGTGACGCACTACTTCTGCGGGCCGGGCTGTCGGCGGGCCTTCCTGGCGCTCGAGGCCACCCAAGCGTCGGCGCCGATGCACGGTGACGTCAACGGCGACGCGATCGACCCGATCTGCGAGATGCGCGTGAACTCGGCCACGGCCCTGAGTGCGGTGACCGCCGACGGCGAGACGCACTACTTCTGCGGCGAAGGCTGCCGGCGCACGTACCTCGCGTTGCACGGTTCGCCCCAGTGACCCATCGAGTCCGCCAGCGCACCACCGTGCGCAGCTACGGGATTCTCGTCGAGGACGAGCGCGTCGTGCTCGTTCGATCGAGCAACCCCCATCACGATCCGCCGCTGTGGTGGCTGCCCGGTGGCGGCATTGACTTTGGGGAGGCGCCCGAGGAGGCCCTGATTCGCGAGTTCGCCGAGGAGACGGGCCTGGACGTCAACCACCCGCAGCTGGTCGGGGTCACGAGCGACGAACGTCGTCGCGACAACGGCGAGCGCCTGCACACCGTGCGCATCCTCTACACGGTTCGCCTCACCGGTGGTTCGCTCCGTGACGAAGCCGACGGAACCACCGACCTCGCCCGGTGGTTCCGTCTCGCCGACCTCGGCGGCGTCAACCTCGCCGACTACGCCCGGCGGGCACTGGAGCTCGTTCAGTCGAAGTAGCGGGCGGGCATCTCGCGTTTGAGCAACTTGCCGGCGGGGTTGCGCGGTAGTGGCTCAGTGGTGAAGGCCACGCGAGTGGGGATCTTGAAGGCCGCGAGCTTCGACGATAGGTGGTGGCGCAGTTCGTCCTCATTCAACGTCATGCCGACCTTGATGCGCACGACGCACGCTACCTCTTCGCCGAGCCGCTCGTTCGCCAGACCCATGACCGCGGCCTCGTAGACCTCGGGAATCTCGTAGATCGCCGACTCGACCTCGGCCGAGTACACGTTCTCCCCGCCCCGAAGGATCATGTCCTTCATTCGATCCTCGATGTACAAAAAGCCGTCCTCGTCCACGTGGCCGATGTCGCCGGTGCGCAGCCACCCGTCGGTGATCGCCGCCGCCGTAGCCTCGGGCTTGTTCCAGTAGCCGCGGATCACCATCGGGCCCTTCAGCCAGATCTCGCCGCGCTCGCCCACGGGGACCTCGCCGCCGTCGAGGTCGCGAATCGACGCGTCCAGGACGATCGTCCGGGCTCGACCGGTCGACGTGGGGTGGCTCACGTAGTCGTCGCCGTAGTTGCCCGGTCCGTAGGCGTTGGTCTCGGTCATGCCGTAGCCGAGCGAAGGGCGCCCCTTCGCGAAGCTGCGCTCCACGCGGCTCACCAGGGCCGGTGGCGCCGGCGCCCCGCCACCGCCGACGAGGGTGAGCGAACTCGTGTCGTACTCGTCGAAGTGGGGGTCTTCCATCAAGTCCCAGCTCTGGGTCGGCACGCCGACGAAACTGGTCACCCGGTGCCGCTCGATCAGTTCCAGCGCCCGCTCGGGGGCCCACCGATACATCATCACGAGCTTGAAGTGCCACGCGACGCACGACATCATGACCGGGATGCAGCCCGTCACGTGAAAGAGCGGCACGACGAGGATGAAGCACGGCGGCTGCCCGGACCCCGTGCCCGGGTCACGGCGCTTGTCGATGATCGCCGAGTTGGCGGCGAAGGCCATGATCGACTGGCTTACGGCTCGGTGCGTGGAGACCGCTCCCTTGGGCATGCCCGTCGTGCCCGAGGTGTACAGGATGGTGGCGTCCAGATCGGGCACCAGCGTCACCTCGGGCATCGACACGCCCCGCACGACGAGGTCCGCCCAACGCTCGACACCCGGCCCGAACGACGTCGACTCGTCGAGGCGCGCCCCGAGGATCGGCACTCCCGCGCGCTGGCACGGCCCCGCCGCCCGGGACACGCGCTCGGAGTCGGCAATCAGTACCGAGAGACCCGCGTCGTTGATCGCGTAGTCCAACTCGTCCTCGGTCCACCACGCGTTCAGTGACACCGAGACGGCTCCGATAGACACGATGGCCCCGAAAGCGATCGTCCACTCGGGCAGGTTGCGCATGGCGATGCCCACTCGATCCCCGACCGCGACGCCATAGTGCTGCACGAGGACGCTGGCGAGCGCGTCGATTTCGTCCTTCACGTCATTGAAGGTCCACTCCTCGTCTTCGTAAACGATGAACGTTCGATCGTCGCCGCGGAGCTGATCGAAGTAGACGCGGAGCGTCGGCGGCGCATTCTTGAACACCCGGTTGGTCACGCCGTCGACGGTCTCCTCGACCGTCTCGAAGGGTTGCCCCGGGCCCGACACCGTCGCGATTGCCTCGGCCATGCTCAGACCCACGCGTCTCCCCCTTTTGGTTCAGTTTTTCCGATTCTAGGCATCCGCACCTGAGCGGCCCAGTTGCTAGAACTATCCCATGACCACCACCAGCCTCCTTGAGCTAGCCGCCTACCGGTGCGTCTGACGGTTCACGTCCACCCTGGGTCGCGGCGCATCGCGGTGGGTGGCGACTACGACGGGGCACTGGTCGTGCGAGTGCGCGCGCGGGCGATCGACGGTGCTGCCACCGAGGAGGCACTCAGCGCCGTCGCC
>JAJZSM010000051.1 GCA_021849765.1 Actinomycetes bacterium
GGATCTTTTCGGTACTCCCCCGATTTCGTCACTCGACGAATCGCGACGGCGACCTGGTTCGAGTACATCGCGACGCGCGGTGTTCTCCACGAGCGGTGGGTTCGGCGCCGTCGGTGACCGTACGCGGGTTTGCCGGTGAGGTGGCGTCGGCGCGTCGCCGGTCAGTCGAGGCCGAGGGTCTCGGTGAGCGTCGGGTAGCCCGGGGCGCTGCGCGTCCAGGGGTGGGCCGACTCAACGAGGCCCGCGAGGTCGAGCAGGCGCCGGTCGTGGTAGCGCGGGGCGGTGACCTGGAGTCCGAAGGGGAGTCCGGTCTCGACGTGGCCCATCGGCACCGAGAGGGCTGGCAGGCCCGTGATGTTCTGGATGACCGTCGCCAGGTTCTCCGGGGCGAGCCCGTGCACGCTGCCGTCCTGCGTCGAGCCGTCGGCGGGCCAGCCGCTACTCGTGACGACCGGGGTGAGGAGGAGCCCGGTCGCACCGAGCAGTTCGTCCATGACGCGGGTATAAGTAAAGCGACGGCGCCGCGCCGCGAGGTACTGCTCGGTCGTGACCGACAGCCCCGTCGTGAAGAACTCCCGGGTCGCCACGTGCAAACGCTCCCAGTTCGCCTCGACGAGCTCCCGTCCGAGGCGGTGCACGTGCTCGGCCGCGCAGGTCACGTACCAGTCGAGGTCGGGGTCGCCGTCGGTAAAGAAGTCCTCGGGGTCCAGCCAGGTGACCGGGGCGTGCAGCAGGTCGCCCAGTGCCGCGACGGCGTTACCGAGCGCCCGCTCCACGTCGGGCGGCAGCGGCCCCCACGGCGAGGTGCGGGGCGCGGCGAGGATCGTCACCGGCTCGTCGCGCCAGCGCGCGAGCGAGTCGTTGGCTGACGCGGGTAGCGCCGTCGGGTCCCCGGGGACCGGACCGGCCATGACGCGATATAAGAGGTGAAGGTCATCGCTCGCGGTCGCGAAGGGCCCGTCAGTCGAGTAGTCGATCCAGTCGGGCTCGGGGTAGCGCCCGACGGCGCCGTTGGTGGGCTTGAGCCCCACGAGCCCGCAGAGGGCCGCGGGAATGCGGATCGAGCCCCCGCCGTCGGTCGCGGTCGCGATGGCGACGAGGCCGGCCGCGAGCGCGGCCGCCGAGCCGCCGCTCGAGCCGCCCGTCGAGAGCGCGGGATTCCACGGGTTGCGGGTGACCCCCGTGAGGTCGTTCGCGGTGTAACCCTCGATCGCGAACTCGGGCAGGGTCGACTTGCCGAGGGCGATTGCCCCGGCGTCGAGCAGGCGCTGGGGCGTGACGGCGCTGGCGGTTGCGGCTGGGGCGTGTTCGAGGAGCCGCGATCCCTGGCGCGTCGGGTGTCCGGCCCAGTCCTCGAGGTCCTTTACCAGCAGGGGCGCGCCGAGCAGCACCCCGTCGCGCCGCTCGCTCGCGTCGAGCGCTGCGGCGGTGGCGAGGGCCTCGTCAAAGGCCGCCTCGGCGAGCACGTTGAGGGTGGGGTTCACGGCCTCGAGGCGCTCGATGGATGCACCAACGACCTCACTCGCGGACCGCTCGCCGCGCCGAACAGCTTCGGTGATCCTCGTGATCGGTCCGGGTCGCATCAGCCGACCGTCGGACTGCCGTTATCGGCGACGAGGGGCTGAGCGTCGAAGGTCCAGGCGAGGAGGCCTTCGTCGAGGTTGACCGCGTCGAGTCCGGCTCCGACGAGGAACCGGGTCGCCACCAGCGAACGCGATCCCGAGCGATAGACACAGATCAGTGGCGTTTCGGGTAACGAATCGACTCGCTCGGGCAGTTCCCCGAGTGGCACGTGGATCGAACCTTCGACGTGGCCGAGGCGCCACTCGTCGAGCTCGCGCACGTCGATCACCGTCGCGCCAGAGGAAATTCGTTCGACCGCCTCGGCGACCGTCACGGAAACGACGTCCATGACCCCTCCCTTCCTGTGGACATGGAATCTACCCGTACGGGTCGCTCGCGCCCGTCACGCTGACGGTCATAGGGCAATGACGAGTCGATGCGATAGTGGGTGGCGCGATGAGTCGCGGCGTCGAGACGGCGGCCGACGCACTGGAGAACCGACTCGGCGGCTGGTTGTCATGGGCCGACCCAACTGGCGTCACGTCGCCACGAGCGGCTGTTTCGCGACACCGTGACGGCGACGCGCCAGCGCTTGCCGCCACGACCGCCCACGAAGAAAGGGTGGATAGGTGGGGGTCCTCTGGCAACGTCGACGATTTCGTGTTGCGCCGTCCGAACCGATCGTCGAGCATCAGTGGCTTCGGGCCTGCCCCTGTCGGTGTTTGTGTCGCTGTCCTGGTGAGGAGGCCGTCATGGCGATTCTTGACTTGTCCGTGTAGCGACATGGTCACGACTCGATTCGGCGCGGGCTTGGAGCGAGCGATTTCGATCGGTCGATTAGTTGGGCCAGCGCAGTCGGACCCCCGTATGAACCGTGCTCGCACTGAAGGTCCGCAACGCTCGTGCGGTGATCGCCGCGACGATCGACGTATGGATGCACCAACGCCATCGCCTCGTCGTCGAAGGCGAACACCCGGTTCACCGCTCGGCGGGCGTTCGGCTCTCGCCGCATCGGCGTCTATCCCTCGCGAGACGAACGCTCAGCGGTGAGACCCCACCTGCCCACAAGTACGTCGCGAGGTCTCAAATCTTCGCCGCAACGTTGTTTACGGTTACGTGACGATTGACCCGTCGGTCTCGGACCGGTTGGCGAGGAGTCCAGCGTCGAGCAAGAAGAACCATATGATCAGGTATTGTGCGAGGGCTGTGCGAGGGCTGTGCGAGGTGCGATTCCATGGCGTACCGGAGCCGTGTGGCGCGAGCGTGTTCGCCTCACCACCATCGCCTTCTCTATACTCGTTGGCGAGATCGTTCCGTCACGGGACTTGGGTCTCGTGCAGTGACGAATGTGCAGCAAAGAAGTCTCAGTGATTGCTGGGCCAATAACCGGGGTGCTATGGAAATACACGCCGCGAATCAGAAAGGATTCTTAATGAATACTTTGCGACGGATTACCCGCCATGCGGCGAAGGCAGTTGCTGCCGGGACCGTACTGGCGGCAGCCGCGCTACCACTCGTCGGGGTCATGGGAGCGGGAGCTGTCGTCACGCCGCCGTCAGTTAGCTACCTCTCTGCGAACTCGACGGGCGGACCAAGTGTCCCGGCGACGTTCGGCGCGGGATTCAGTGGCGCTGGCACGGTGTACCTGAGCACGGCCGACGGGACCACGTTGTACGGTGCGAGCGTTGCCACGTTTGCCGCGACGGCAGTTGGCGCAACGGCCCCCAACGCAACGGTGACCTTCACTGGCGGCGCAGTCACCTCAAGTGGCAGTGTTGCGACGAGCGTCGCGCTGAACATCGCGACCACGTCGTCGACTCCGACGGGGTACTACAACCTGGCAGTGACTGATACGTCGGGCACTATCACCATCTCGGACGCCTTCTACGTGGCCGCGGCCCCGACGATCACGTCGATGACTCCCACCACAGTGGTCTCGGGCCAAACTGGTGTTGCCGCGAGCATCTCGGGTAGCGGCTTTGAGAGTGGCGCTACGGTGACATTAAAGAGCGCGAGTGGTGCTGCTCTTGGTGGCACCTGGGCCTACGCGAGCCCCACGTCACTGACTGGTACGGTCAGCGCGAGCGGTGCTGCGAGCGGGCTCTACACGCTGACCGTAACAAACCCTGACGGCGGTACGGCCTCGTCGACGACCGTCGGCGTGACTGTGACCGGTCCGACGATCACGTCCTTCAGCCCGTCCGCCATTGCGATCCCGCAGGGTTCTACGGCTGCCGCGACGACGACGACCGTGACGGTCAACGGTACCGGATTCGAAAACGGTGCGTACGCGACGTTCGGAGGAACGACACTGACCGGTGTCGGTTACGGACCGACGACTTTCGTCAGTGCGACGCAGGTGACGTTCACCGTAACGGTACAAAACAGTTCCACTACGACGGCCTCCGGCGGCTTGAAGATTCAAGTGACCAACCCCGACGGAAGTTCGGCCGTGACGGCCGCAGGCGCCCTGGGCATTGGTACGAGCTCGTCGACCGTGACGCCAACGGTGACCGCGGTCACTCCAGCGCTGACGCTGGCGGTCGGTGGGAGCGCGCAGCTCACCATCACCGGTACGGGTTTTGGACTTCCGAGTGCGACGCTTCCCAACGGCACGGTGACATTCCTCGCGAATGATGGTCTTACCGATGGTTCGGTAGTTTGCACCAGTGGGTCTGTTGTCTCGGACACGCAGATCTCCTGTCTCGTCAACGTAAACAGTGGTGCCATTTCGGGCGCCCACGCCGTGACGGTCACGGTGGGTGGCAACACCTCGACGGCCCTCGCGAACGCGCTGACGGTTGCTGGTCCGACGATCACGGCGGTCTCCCCGGCGACAGTGCCGGCCGGCTACACGGGCACGTACACGCTGACCGGTACGGGCTTCTCGACCACGGCAACGAACTTCCCGACAACCGTGACGGCTGCAGCTAACCAGACGGGGCTGGCCGAGGCGGCAACTCTTGGGACGGCATCAACGTACTCGCTGACTGGTGACTCAATCACCGGTACTGGCGTGGCTGCGTCGACGACCGTTACCAACACCGCCTCGAGCACCTCATTGACCCTGAGTAATCCCACCACTGCTTGGCTAAGTGGCACCAACAACGTTACGATCAGTGGTTCGAACTCAGGAAATGTGACCACGGACGCTACTGCTGCGTTGTCGGCCACATTGACCGTAACGAGTGCGGCCGGAATCGACAAGGGTATGACGGTCACGGGTGGCAATCTCAACGCTGGTGCTACCTACACCGTCGTCAGCGTGAGCGGAACGACGGTGACGTTGGCCGCAAGCAGTTCGGTTACCCAGACGGCAGGCGGAAGTAACGCAACGGTGGACTTCACGGAGACGGTGACGGCGACGCAGGCTGCTTCAGCCGTTGTGACGGTTGCGACCACCGGCATCGCCGCAGGCGCAGCCGTGACACCGATTACGAACGTGATTGGCTCCAGTGTCACGGTGTCCTCAATTGGGACCGGTACCGTAACGCTTAGTGCCCCGACGTTGGCGCCAGTTGCTCAGAACGTCACCTTCACCAACCCGGTGAACTCGAGTGGCTACACCGCAACGGTTGCGGACTATGTCGCATCGACGTCCACACTTGGTGCCCCGTCGAGCACAACCGCTACGGTGACGAGCGCAACCTCGATGACCGTCCAGGGAGTGGCATTGGGTGGCGTGGCCGGTGACATGTACGTGATCACGGTGAACTTCGCAACCGGTACGGTTAACGTCGCGGTTCCCGAGGTCGTCGCGCCAAACATCACGGGTGTCTCGTACGCCTCGTCGTCACTGACGGGCGTTGGTCAGGGCGCCTCGAACCAGACGGTCTACGTCGCGGGTTCGGGCTTCCTGTCGGGCGCGACGGTGTCGTTCCCGAGCACGAGTGGTCTGTCGGCGACGGTGACGTCGGTGACGCCGAGCCTCATCACCCTGTCGGTCTCGGCGACGAGTGCCGCAGTGTCAGCGCCGGTAACGGTGACCAACACGACGGGCGGCTCTGTTACTAGCGCCATGAACGTCGTTGTTGACGCAGCGCCGACGCTCTCCGCGACGGCGGCTTCGCCGGCGTCGGTCATCGCTGGTGCTACGGCTGCCACGATTACCCTGACCGGTACGGGCTTCGTGAAGGGCGCGACGATCACGTCGAGCTCACCGCTGCTCACCATCGGTGCGGTCACCTTCGTCAACGCGACGACGATGACCTTCACGGCGGCTGGCCCGGCGATCAATGGCACGGTGAACGTCGGCCTCACGCTGACACTCACCAACCCTGATGGTGGTGTGGCGACGACGGGCTTCTCGATCAACCCGCAGCCGACGGTTACTGGTACGTACTACGTCCCGACGTTCAGCACGAACTACGAGGTCTCCGTGACCGGTACGGGCTTCGAGAGCGGCATGACCGCTACGAGCTCGAACTCGGCCTTCTCGGTCCTCGTGGCGGGCGTGAACTCGACCGGTACGGTTGTTACCCTGCTCGTGACGACCACGTCGGCAGCGACCACGGGTACCAGCAGCAACATCACGCTGACCAACCTCGACGGCAGCACGGTGACCTTCGCGCTTAACGGCGGGACCGCGCCGGTGCCGCCCAAGCCGGTGGTCTTCAAGGTGTTCCGTGTCTTTGGTGTCGCGATGGTCGGTAAGACCGTCACCATCAAGATCTCCGGCTCCGGCTTCTACGCCCAGCCGAAGATCACGAGCAACGTCGCTGGTGTCAAGGCGGTCGTCTCGGGTGACACGGGTACTGTGTTGACGGTCCGTGTGGCGGTTGCGGCGAACTCGCCGCGTGGCGTCCACACCTTCACGGTGCGTCTTGCCAACGGCAAGGCTGCCACGGTGAACTACAACACGAAGTAACCCAGCAGTCCTAGTTCGCGAGGCCCCCTCCTTCGGGAGGGGGCCTCGCGCTGTCCGGGGACGAGTTGACGCAGTTTCGTGCTGGCCGCGATCGGCGTTGTCGGCAGTGCTCCCAGTCGGAGTCTGTGACGCAACGTGACGGCGCAAGGTGAGGCCGGTGGCCGCGTGTAACGCGGCCCAGAGGGTTTGCTGCGTGAACGGGTTGTACCGGTGAGAGCGGTTGGCGACTACGCCGCGGGACCTCGTGACCAGGTTGTGCCTGTCGGGCTGTCCTGGAGTTCGATGCCCGCGTCGACGAGGACTCGGCGAATGCGATCGGCGGTGGAAAAGTCGTTCGCGGTGCGCGCGTCGGTGCGACACGCGACGAGGGCGTCGATCACCCGGTCGTCGTTGGCGTTCGTGCGCGGCGCGTTGGCCAGTGACACCAATGCGGCGAGGGCGGATTCGGCGTCCGGGCCGCCACACCGGGCAGTCTCGGCGAGATCGAGCGGTTCCGGCGATTTACTCGCCCGTGGCGTCGTGGCAGCAGGCGCGACCGTCGGGGCGCTGGTGCGCAGTTCGGACAGCGGCGTCGGCGTGGCGCGCTCGAGCACGCGAAGGTTCCCGCGGTGGCGCCAGTAGGCGTGTCCGCGTCCCACCACGCGGGCCTCATCGGCGGCGAGGTCGATCAGTAAAGCCGTGTGCTCATCGACGCCGAGGACGGCGACGTCCTCGGGCAGGTGCGATTCGAGATAGGCGAGACGGGGTTCGCCGAGGTAGCAGTACCGGGTGTCGTAGTTGCCCCCCTCGTGGTTGTCGAAGTGGGGGATCACCGCACAGCGAAGGCCCAGTCGGTCGAGCAGGTCGAGGCCGTCAAGCCAGTAGGGAGTAGCGCCGGCCTTGTAGACCTCGTAGATGGGCGCGGTGTGGCTGCCGAGGGTGAGCGTGGCGGCCGAGCTGAAACAGAGGGTCCGTCCCTCGGCGAGCACGTGAGCGAAGTCCTCCACGATGCCGAGGGGTCCCCACTGGGCGAGGGCGTAGGAGGGGCTGCCCGGTCCGGAAAAGACGTAGCTCGCCTCGCGCACGCGGCGCTTGACGAGGGCGCGCTCGACCGGCCCGGCACGGTCATAACTCGTGAAGGAGACTGGCGAGAGGGTCCGCTGGAGCGACACGGCGAAGTAGTCGACGAGCTTCTCGGTCATCTGGGGCACGTTGAGCTGAAAGCCGTAGGGGGTATCCAGGGAAATCGCCTCACCCGTGGGGTGCGCGGCGAGCAGCGCGCGATGGACCTTGGTCATCCCCGGGGCAGTCTCGCCCGAGCCCAGCAGTGCGAGGACGCCCGTGTACACGAATGGCAGCGTACCGGGCGCTAGAGACAAGCGCGAACGCGACGAGATTTGACGGGGCTTGCGCGGCTTCCTGTGGGGACCCTGTGAGAAGCCGGTGAATTACCTTGAATGACGTTCTGACGTTGGCCACGAGCGCAGAAACGTGTGGTAAGCCGGAGTAGTCATCAATCCTGGAGGTCGCAATGTTGGTAGGGGCACGTATCCATCGAAGGCTGACGATGCTGGTCGCGGGGGTGATGACGATCGCGACGATGACCCTCGGTGTGGCGCTGCCCGCGGGTGCGGCGCTGACGAGTGTGACGCTGTCGCCGTCGAGCGGTTCCGGGGTCTCGGTCGGCGCAACGATAACGGCGACGGTGAACGGCACCGCCAGTGATTCACTGAGTTATCAGTGGTACTCGTGCAGTTCCCCGGTGAGCGGTGGGACCTCGACACCGGCGTGTACGACTGAGACGGTCGCTGGATCCAGCGGGACGACGGCCATTGGATCCGGCGGGACTGCCTCGCTTTCGTACGTCGCTCAGCCGAGTGATTTCCAGACCTACTTGACGGTCTACGTCGACGATACGACCGCGACCACGGCTATCTACCCGGCGTCGACGTCCAGCGTGACCGAAGCTGTCCCATCCGCGTCGTCACCGACGCTCTCGACCTCGACCGCGTCGCCAGTACTCGGCACCGCGGTCTCGGCCACGAATGCGTTCTCGATGTCCGGCCTGAGCTCCTCGAGTTCGCTATCGGCGTTCACCCAGAATGGCATCACCGCCTACAACGCGACTGGTGTCAGTTACCAGTGGTACGACTGCGCGTCGTCGGTGACGGTGTCAGCGGCCACCACGACGAGCCCCGGCTGTGGTGCGATCAGCGGTGCGACCACTTCGACCTACACGCCGACGACCTCAGACGTCTCCACCTACAAGCTCGAGGTGAGTGAGACGGTGACCAACGCGGTGGGCTCGGTGACGGTCTACTCGCCGACGACCAACGTGGTGTCGGGCTCGGCGCCGACGCTGACGACCGCGCCAACGGTCACGCTCTCGAGCTTCTCCATCGCCCTGGCGAGTTTTGGCACGTGGGGTGGCTCACCATCGCCCACGAGTTACTCGGTGACCTGGTACCGGTGCCTAAGCCAACTGAGTTCGGCCACGACCACCCTGCCCACGACCTGTGGTGCGGGCAATACCAGCGGATCACCGACGCAGGTCGCCTCCTACCCGAGCGTCACGACCACTGCGGCGGCAACGTACACCCTGACGAGCAGTGACGTCGGCACCTATCTCTTCGCGGCGGTGAGTGCGTATAACGGCTTTACGAGCACAACAACGTCCTATACGGCGAGCAGCGCGGCCGTCGCGCAGCAGCCCCCAGTCCTCCTGTCGACGCTGTCG
>JAJZSM010000052.1 GCA_021849765.1 Actinomycetes bacterium
GGCGGACTCCCGACCGTTTGACCAGGAGTTTTGTGGGCCGCCCGGGTCTCGATCCCGGCACCTTGGGATTAAAAGTCCCCTGCTCTTCCCGATGAGCTAGCGGCCCGGTGGATGGAGATCTATCGTGAGAAACCTTCACTCCCCGGACTCGGAAGTTTAGTCCACCCGATTTACCGAATTTCTGATCTCCTCAACGAGCGTTTCGACATGGTACGGCGGCATTGGCGGAACTCGTGGGTCACGGTACGTGATTCGATGCACCCTACGACGACGACCGACCTCATCAGAGTTCGTCTTCGCCGGTCTGGAGACGTTCCATGAAGCGCCACGAGTTGGCGATCTCGACGAATCCAAATTGTGCGTAGAGCGAATGAGCATCGGTGGTCAGTAGGAGCATGCGACGGAGCCCATGAAGGTCAGGGTGGTTGACCACTTCTATCATCAGCCACTTGGAGAGGCCTTTACCGCGGTGCGGAGCCACGATGAAGACGTCGGCGACGAGTGCGAACGTGGCCCTGTCGGTGACAACGCGCGCGAAGCCGACCTGATCGTCGCCAGAGTAGACACCGAAACACAGTGAGTTCTCAATTGACCTCTCAACAACGTGCCGAGGTATTCCCGGACACCAATACGACTCCTCCGATAAGAAGTGGAAGACGAGGTCAACGTCTAATCGTTCCCGATCAGTAGAGATTTCGTAGCCCGCAATCGTCATTGCACAGTCCTCGTCAGCGGATGTCAGATCTGTCGGTGCCACCTCACGAGACCGCGAGCGTGTCCGCCGTCGAAGTCTGAGGTTAGCCCCGGACCTACTGTGTCATTCAAGGGGTTGCCATGGCGTCGCAGCCGATGGAGACCGATGACGTGCTACCCCATGGACATTCGGTGTTGGCGTGCTGTCGGACCGAGTTATTGCTGCAAGGCCCCACCCTACGACCCGCGCCTGGTGACTGTGGTGTCGCTTTTGACGCGTTGGTGACCCTGACTCAGGGGTGAAAACGCAGGAGAATCAGTCCGGCCGCGAGCATCACGCCGGTCCAGCAGAGAGTCTTCAATGACCGCTCGAGGGGTTGGAGCATCGAGGCACGGGTGATCGGTATCGTCGTTCCATCTAGGCGAACGATTCTGCCGTCAACCGACTGCGCGCTGCGGCGCAACGCCCGAGCGGGCGTCGAGAGCAATTGTTGCAGTCGGGTGATCAGTGCGCCGAAACCTGCTACGACGAGTGACGAGATGCTGAGGGCTTCGTGTTGGGCGAAATACGCCGTGAGGATGGGGAAGGCGCCCCAACCCAAGGTCATCACCAACGGCGTGTGCATTCGTCCACCGAAGAGTTCGAGGTTGTAGAAGACAGCGAGCACCACACCGACGGCGATGAAGATCGCGAGGTAGGCGCTGGTGATGAACATCCCGATGATTCCGAGCGTCACCGCCGTGCCCAGGCCGAAGAGGGCGGCGGCAACGAGGTGCGACGTCGGAATCGTCGTCTGCAAGGGTCGACCGTGCAGCTCGTCAAGGGCGTGCGCTCCCACGCCCACGGCGAAGAAGAAGGCCGCCACTGTCGCCACGAGCTTCACCGCGTTGACCGGTCCGCTGAGGCACGCACCGATCGTCACGAGGGAGAGATGCAGCATCGTGTACGGCGGGTGTAGCAAGGTCCACCACTGCTGCAAGCGAGGAGGGTGAAGGAAAGTAGGTCGAGAGTAGAATGCGGGGCCTTCGGCGGGAGCGGGGTCCGTGGGGTTGGTCGACACGATCAGCCCGCTCGATAACCCGAGATCACCACGCCGCCGCCCAGGCTCATGGAGCGAATCTCGACATGGTCGAGTCCCGCTCGTCGCCATGCCTCGACCGTCCAGTCAACGGGGTAGGCGCGATAGTGCCGCGAGATGCTGGGGCCGAGAAACCGACCGACCGTCCACCAGGCCCGACCACCCATCAACCACCCCGCCGTTGGCAAGACGAATCTCGTGTAGCACCACCACGCGAGGCGCCGCCCCCGTTGATCGGGCACGGCGAATTCCAGGCTCGCCACGGGTCCGCCCGGCTTGACGACGCGGGCCAGCTCGCGAAGGGCCGCCGCCGGATCTTCAACGTAGCGCAGGAGATAGGTGAAGGTGAGTGCGTCGAAGGTCGCGTCGGCGAAGGGCAGTCGTTCACCTCGCCCGAGCACCAGGGATATTCGATGTTCCAGATGAGACCGTCGCACGTTGGCCTGACCGAGTGTGATCATCTCGTCGCTCAGGTCGAGCCCGACGATGTGGGCCTCGGTGCGCGCGGCGAGCTTCTTGGTCACCCCGCACGTCCCGCAAGCGACGTCCAGGATGAGGTTGGGTTTGGACCCCACGATTCGATCGATCATCGCCCGCCGCCAACGGCGATCCTGACCCATCGAGAGGACGGCGCCGAGCGCGTCATAGCGCGACGGCAGAGGCGCGAAGAGCTCACGGGCGAACTCGTTGGGCGAACGTCGAGAGTCGCGGATCATGCGTCCCGGCCGTCTCAGAGTGACTCCTCGGACGCTGCCTGCGTTGAAGCGAAGGGGAGGGCGCTACGGGTGATGTCAGCGGGGTGGCTGCCATCATCGCGCACGACGCGAGAGGTGCTCGGCAACCCGTACTCCCGTTCTCGAACGCCGGAGAACCTCACGGTGGCTAATTCGCGTAACCGACTGTGATGCACACGACCCCCCTCCCTCGAGCGTTACTCAACGACATGCCCCGTGACGTCTGTGGCGAGAGGATGGACTCCTCGGCTTCTTTCCGGCAGCCTATAGTCCTCGGCCAGATTCCACGTTGTCGGCTAGCCAAGCGCGGTGACGGGATGCCTTAAAGAGTCAGGTCGAGCCACTCGAATCTTGCGGTCGATGGGTGGGTAGCGACATCGAGTCGGTCCATGCCGTCCGCTCCCGTGATCGCAAGGAGCATCTCGATAAGGTGAACCCATGGCGGGGCGAGTCAAATTCGAGGATCTGTCGTCTCACTGCAGTCGTTTCCTGGCGGGTGACGGGCCGCGCACCGTGTCGAGTCTCCTCGAGCAGATACCCGCGGACACCCTGCCTGACTTATACGGTAACGGCGGTGTCGTCAGCGAACTCGAAGACGAGGTCGCCCAGCTGCTGGGCAAGGAGGCGGCGCTCTTCTTGCCGACGGGCATCATGGCTCAGCAGGCGGCGCTACGCGTGCTCGCGGATCGGCGTTCGAAGACGACGATCGCGTTTCACCCGATGTGTCACCTTCGAACGCACGAGGAGAACGCGTTCTCGCGACTTCACGGTCTCTCTGAGATCGTCGTCGGATCACGCTTCTCGCCGTTGGCGCCCCTCACCCTTGCCGAACTGGACGAGATCAAAGAGCCGATCGGGGCGCTGCTGCTCGAATTGCCCCAACGTGACATCGGGGGATATCTCCCGACGTGGAAAGAGCTTCGCGCGCAGGTCCAGTGGGCGCGAGACCGTGGTGCGGCGCTGCACCTGGACGGCGCGCGGCTCTGGGAGGCGGCGCCGTACTACGCGAGCTCGGCCAACGCGTCCCTCGCCGACATCGCCGCGCTCTTCGACACGGTCTACGTTTCTTTTTATAAGGGCCTCGGAGGGATCTCCGGCAGCTGCGTTGCAGGAGATCGTGATGTGATCGACGAGGTGAGCCTGTGGCGCACCCGTCACGGCGGCCGGCCGTACATGCTCTGGCCCTATGCCGCGTCCGCGCTCAGCGTGCTGCGCTCTCGCCGTTCGGACATGGCCTCTTATTACCGGCGAGCGCGCGCCGTCGCCCGAGAGGTCCGCGCCTTTGACGAGATCGAGGTCCTGCCCGACCAGGTCCGTAGTCCCCTAATGCACTTGCGCTTTCGCGCGACGGTCAAGGAGATGGAGGCGCGAGTGCGCGACATCGCCGAGTCAGAGGGCGTGTGGACCTTTTCGCGCCCTTTCATCTCCGAAGGGACGCGCCTGCAGCGCTACGAGTACCAGATCGGTCGGGCCAGCATGGAACTTTCCGTCGACGAGACCGTGTCGGCGATCGCTCGACTGGCCGGCCGACCGGGCTAGCAGATCGCCACTCGCCCAATACTGACTCGCGTCAGGCGGACGACACTGATGCGCACGCGTCGAGACGCGCTGCTGTCGGAAAGCAGCTCATGCGAGTCAGCGATCAAGCGCTTGAGAGCGGCGCTCGCCGGTCGGAATCGCGTCTGACGATGCGACTGTGAACTCGGGGCGAGCATCGGGGGCGGTGATGGCGGGGGGCTCCGGGGAGCCACTGGACGCTGGTGCATCGGGTCAACGGGCGACGTACCTTCACAAGCGCCGTTAGATGCGCCAACTCCGTTGCACTGGTTTGCGATCACAACGGCTTCGAGGACGTGACGTTGTCTACGTCGTAGCGTCGTCGGAGACGTCATGCGGCGGCCCAGGCCGCGCGATCAGGCCGCGTTGACCTGTGACGAAGGGCCCTCGTGCGCGGCGGGAGCGATTCCGCTAACCGGCGACCCTTCGCGTGGTGGCGTCGGCGCATCGGAGGAGCCGACGGCGAAGGACGCCACGGCTGCCTCGACGGCCATCGCCAGTGTTTCACGGCGCGTGGGATCAGTGAAGGGCTCGCTCTTCCAGGTCTCGAAGTCGGCGACGTCGCCCTCGTCGGTTCCGATCATGTTGATGAGCATCTTCGCCTCCCTCGCTGAGGACAACGTCGCGCCCTCCGAGCTCGATCTCCTGCCTGGCACACTGCCAGGCAGGACACGAAATGCTGATACGAGAGTCACATTATTTGCACAATCTTCGCGGGTGGGGGATATTGTCGCCTGTCACATTGTTGCCGTATCGGGTGGGTCGATCCGCAGACGGCGAGTAGTCTCGCTGTCGTGGCGGAGACGGATAACACGAGCGTGGCGCGCATCGAAGCCGTGCTCAACGAGGTCGACCGCGCCCTCGAGCGGCTGCGCGCCGGCACCTATCGATCCTGCCAGGTCTGCGGCGCGCCGATCGACGAGGCCAGCCTCGTGGAGTCGCCCCTTCTCGCTCACTGCCCGGCGCACCCCGAACTCAGCTAGTTCCCGCGCTGCGAGTTGGTCATTGCCCGCGTGTCGGTGAGCCCGTCTCGCGGCGTCGTAATACTATCAGAATTTGACAAGAATGATGTTGACAATGACGTCAATATGACGCTATATTGATATCAATGTTGATATCAGACTATGTCACGAACATCCGCGGCGACTTCGAGAACCTCGCCGCGTTCGCCAGCGAGGAGAACGCGGCGATGATCGGCCGGCTTGCCAGCACCCTGGGTCCGTCCTTCGCGACGCACCTGCTTGACGCGGTGAACTCGCTGGTTCAGGAGTACAACGTCGCCAGTCCCGCGCCGTTGAGCCTGGTCGTTGAGGGCGATGACGTGCGCCTGGCGCGCGTCGCAGGACCCGAGCTCGACGAGGCGACACCGACGAGCAACTACTCGGCGCGCATCGCGCTGCGTCTGAGCGACGAGCTCAAGGAGAGCATCGAGAACCTCGCCACCGACGTGGGCTCGTCGGTGAACTCGTGGATCGTGCGCTCGCTCGAGCGCTCCGTGCGCCAGGACGTGCCGCGGGCCGACTTTTCGTCGAAGCGCCAGCTGCGCGGCCGCGGTCGGGCTTAGAGAAGGAGGAAGTTGTCATGTTTCGCATCGCACCACCACTTTCGAATCGAACCGACGACTACGTGGCGACACGACGGCGCACGCTCAACTTCGAGGTCACCGGCGGGGAGCCCCACGCTCTAGGGATGGACCTACTTCGCACCATCCCGCACTCCACCGAGCCGACGGTGATCTCGCGGCGCTACGTGGTTGTCAACACCAACAAGGAGAGAGTCATGACCAGGGACACGAGCCGTTCGGAAGGTTTCGAGCACGAGCGCCGCGAGGAGTTCGCCGCCGACGGGCCGATCTCTGCGAAGATCGTGACGAGAAGCGGTGACGTCACCGTGCGCGCGAGCACCGACGGCGCGGTCGGCGTCGTGGTCGGCACGAATCGCGCGAGCGGCCTCGAGCGGCTCGAGCGCGCCGTGATCCACTTCGACCCCGCCCGCGCGACCCTTGAGGTCGAAACGATCCCTCACGGCACTCGCGGTGCCAAGCGAGGGGAGTGGTTCGTCACCTCGAGCGACCTCGACGTGGTCCTCACCCTTCCGGAGGGATCCGATCTGCAGGTGACGACCGCCTCCGGTGACACCCTCGTCGGCGCGACGTTGAGTGACGTGAGGGTGACCAGCGCCTCGGGCGACGTGCGCGCGACCGCGGCGCTCGAGGAGTTCGATGTCCGTACGGCCTCCGGCGACGTGACCGCGGGCACCGTGCACAAGAGGCTGCGCTGTCGCGTGGCCTCGGGCGACGTCACGGCGCACGCCGCTGCGTCCACCGAGATCGCGAGCGCTTCGGGCGACGTCGTGTTGACTTCAGAGGGCCCGGGCGAACTCTCGGTCAACTCGGCCTCGGGCGACGTGACCGTTCACGTGGCGAGCGGTGTCACCGTGGACGTGACCGGTCGGACGATATCGGGCAGCCTGCGATCCGAGATCAACCTCGACGGCGAGGGCGCCGATGCCTCCGCCAGCGAGTTGTCCTTCATCAAGGTGAACACCGTCTCCGGTGACATCCTGATCGATCGGGCCCGCCGCTAGGCGACTACTTCTTCGTCGCCCAGAAGATCTCGGCGATCGCGTCGATCTCGCTCAACAGGCGGTCGGCCACAGCCACGTCGTTGGTCTTCTTCGCGTCGCCGGCGGACTTGGTCGCCATCCAGAACAGGTCGTGAAGGTTTGGGAACTCCTTCAGGTGGTCGACCTTGAAGTAGTCGGTCCACAGCACCCACAGGTGGTGCTTGACGAGCTCGCAGCGCTCTTCCTTGATCAAGGTGGCGCGCACCTTGAATTCGGGGTCGCTGGAGGCGTTGTACTTCTCCATCGTTGCCTTCACGGACTGGGCCTCGATGCGGGCCTGGGCGGGGTCGTAGACGCCGCAGGGCAGGTCGCAGTGAGCCGACACCGCGGTGGGTGTCGAGTGGGCGTCGAGCAGATCAACGATGCGTGAGAGCACGGTCATGGTGTCGCCTTTCGGTTAGGTCGTTACCACCTGAGGTTAGCCAGCGGTTCCGGTTAACGTTTCACCTCGTGGTGCGCCTCGCAGAAGCCTTCGTGCGCCGGGTCGTGGTCGAGGGGCTCTCCATGGCCCCGACCTACGCGCCCGGCGAGCGCCTGACGGCGCGACGCCGACTGGGGCGCGTACGCGTGGGCGACGTCGTCGTGGTGCCCGATCCTCGCGCTCCCCAGCGGCTCCTCTTGAAGCGCTGCGTCGCACGCACGCGCCGCACGCTCGAGCTTCGCGGTGACAACGCCGCGGCCTCGACCGACTCGCGCGACTTCGGTCCGGTCGATGAGCGCAGCGTGCGCTGGGTCATCGCCCGGGTGTCGTGGAGGGTCGCCGAGAACGACCGTTAGGCTTCCGGCGTGGCGCGTCTCGCGGTGCTCTCCTATCACACGTCGCCGCTCGCCCAGCCGGGCACCGGCGACAGCGGCGGCATGAACGTCTACGTGCGCGAGCTCTCGGCCGCGGTGGCCCGGCTCGGCCACGAGGTCGACGTCTACACGCGCCGCGAGAGCCCCGATCAGCGCGACGTTGTGCGCGTCGAGCCGGGCTTTCGCGTCCACCACGTGACTGCGGGTCCCGTCTCAGCGCTGGCGCGCGACGAGATGACCCGCTACGTTGATGAGTTCACCGACTCTCTCAAGGCCTGCTTTGGCTCGAGCGGCCGACCCGACGCGATACACGCCAACTACTGGTTGAGCGGGCTGGTCGGACACCGGCTCAAGCACGAACTCGATCTTCCCCTCATCATGACCTTCCACACGCTCGAGCGGGTGAAGGCGGCCACCTTCGAGTCCGAGTCCGAAGAGCGTGCCGAGCAAGAGGCCGCTCTCTTCGCCTGCGCCGACGCGGCGCTCGCCAGTTGCGAGGTCGAGGCAGACCAGTTCGTGCGGCTCTACCACGCGAGCGCGGCGCGCGTGCACGTGGTGCCCCTCGGGGTCGAGCACGCCTTCTTCTCCCCGGGGTACCGTCCCCAGGCGCGGCGCGCCCTCGGGCTGGACCCCGCGGCGTCGCTGCTGCTCTTCGTGGGGCGCATCCAGAGTCTCAAGGGCGTTGATCTGGCTCTGGAGACCCTGATCGAGACGCGCGCGCGCGGTGCGGCGACCAAGCTCGCGATCATCGGCGGGCCTTCGGGCCCGGGTGGGCGCGAGACTCTCGCCGCGCTGCACGAGCGCGTGCGCGAGGCGGGCGTGATTTCCCATGTCGGCTTCGTCGCTCCCCAAGCCCACCAGCTCCTCTCGACGTGGATGCGCGCGGCCGACGTCACGCTCGTGCCCTCGCGCGCCGAGAGCTTCGGCCTGGTAGCGCTGGAGTCTTCGGCCTGTGGCACCCCGGTGGTGGCGAGCGACGTGGGGGGCCTGCCCACGCTGGTCGACGACGCCGTGAACGGATTTCTGCTCGGCGAGCGCGATCCCTCGGCCTGGGCCGACGCGGTCGAGCGCTCGCTCGACCCGGCGGTTGCGGCCACACTCTCGGCCGGCGGGGTCAAGCGCGCCGCGCCCTACACCTGGCGCGCCGCGGCCGAGTCGCTCACGGCCCTCGTCGACACCTTCGTCGCCGAGGGCGCGATGTCCTGCTAGTGGACGCGACGCAGCGAGCGAGCCATCTCAACAGGCTGCTGGCGGCGTGGGCGAGCGAGTGGACCGCCGGCGGCCTCTTCGGTGAGATCGAGCACCGCGCCGAGCCCGATGCGCGTGGCGACTACCACTGGCTGCTTCGAGTGCGCGGCGAGGAGAAGGACGTCATCACGCTGTGGTGGCGCCTCGGCAAGCGCCGCGTGCACGTTGAGTGCGAAGTGATGCCCACGCCCGAAGAGAACCTCGAGACGCTCTACCGTTTCCTTTTGACACGCAACGCAACACTGGCGCCGCTGCACTGCGCGATCGGGCCCGAGGAGGGGATCTACCTCGTGGGATCGCTCGGCCTCGACGAGGTGACGATTCCCAAGGTCGACGAGATCGTGGCCGCGACCATCACCCAGGTCGACGAGATC
>JAJZSM010000053.1 GCA_021849765.1 Actinomycetes bacterium
GACGGTGCCGTCCAACGAGCGCGGCCTGGTGGACCTGGACGCCCTTCGCGCCGCGCTCGGTCCCGACGTCGCGGGGATCATGCTCACCAACCCCAACACCGTCGGGCTCTTCGAAGAGCAAATCGTCGAGATCGCCGAGGCGGTCCACGACGTCGGAGGCTTGCTGTACTACGACGGCGCGAACCTGAACGCCATCCTCGGCGTCGTGCGACCCGGTGACATGGGCTTTGACATCGTGCACATGAACCTGCACAAGACCTTCGCGACGCCCCACGGGGGTGGGGGACCCGGGGCGGGCCCGGTCGCGGTCTCGTCGCGGCTCGAGCAGTTCCTGCCGGGGCCGCGCGCGACGCGCGTGGATGGTCGCTACGAGTGGGTGACGCCGAAGGCGTCGATCGGACGGATGCACGGTTGGCACGGCAACGCGCTCGTGCTCGCCCGGGCGCTCGCCTACATCGAGGTCCACGGCGGGGCCGGCTTGGAGCGGGTGGCCCAGCACGCCGTCTTGAACGCCAACTGGCTGCGCCGACGCCTCGCGGACACGCTGCCCGCGGCCTACGACCGGCCCTGCATGCACGAGTGCGTGCTGACCGCCACGGCGGTGAAGTCGACTCACGGGGTGCGAGGTCTGGACATCGCCAAGGCCCTCTTGGACGAGGGGTTCCACGCGCCCACGGTCTACTTCCCCCTGATCGTCGACGAGGCCCTGATGTTCGAGCCGACCGAGACCGAGAGTCCCCAGACCCTCGAGGCGCTCGCCGTCGCGGTCGAGTCGATCGTCGCGCGAGCGGGCACGGACCCTGAGTCGCTGCACCGCGCGCCGTCACATACCCCGGTGTCACGCGTGGATGAGGCACGCGCGGCGCGTCACTTGATCGCGACCGAGGACGACGCCGAGCGCTAGAGCAACGTCGACACCGCGCGCTTTTGGCGAGCGTTGGCGCCCGATACCATGGCCCTATGGACGCACCCCTGATCGGCGTGACGGGTCGGCGGTGGTCCGCGGCACGCCTTGGCACGTCGGTGCCGTTAGCGATGTCGGGGCTCACCGTAGACGTCCACTTCGCCGATTACGCCGCGTCAATCGCGGCCGCTGGGGGTGTGCCGGTCCAGTTGACACGCGACGCGCCGGTGCCCGACCTGGTGAACCGGCTCGATGGGCTCGTCTTGAGCGGGGGCGCCGACATCGATCCCGCCCGCTATGGCGCGCGACCCGAGCCCGACCTCGGCGAGGTTGAGCCCGAGCGCGACGCCTGGGAACTCGCGTTGCTCGCGGCGGCGGCCGCACTCGACCTACCGGTGCTCGGGGTCTGTCGGGGTCTGCAGCTCCTGAACGTCGCCTACGGCGGGACGCTGCGCCAACACGTCGAGCTCGATGAGGGGGCCGGCCATCCCCAGTGGGACGTCGACGGGCGGGTGGTTACTCACGAGGTCACCACCGTCGCGGGAACGACGTTGCGCGGGCTCGTCGGGGCCTCACTCGGGGTTAATTCCCTCCACCACCAAGTCATCGAGACGGTTGGTAGGGGACTGGTGGTGACGGCAAACGCCAGTGACGACGTGGTCGAGGGGCTCGAGACGAGTGACGGACGCATCCTTGCCGTCCAGTGGCACCCCGAACTCCTCGCCAAGCCCGACCCGACCTTCACCTGGATCGTCGAGCGCAGCCGTCGCTACCGCGCCCGGCGTCCGCTCAGTGCAGGGTGATCGACATACCCAGGGCGAAGGCGAGTCCGGAGAGCACCGGGGTCGCGACGACGACCGCCGCGGCGTAGCCCCAGTGGTGCTCGCGCTGGAGCAGTGCCGGGACTGCGAAGGCCGATGAGAAGGTCGTGAGTCCGCCGCAGAAGCCGGTGAGCAGGATCGCGTGGATGTGCGCGTCGCTCGAGGCGCTCAGCCGGTAGACGATCCAGCCAGCGACGAAAGCGCCAAGCACATTCGCCGCGACCGTCGCCCAGGGACGGCGGGTCGGGTGATGGCGACGCACGAGGTACTCCATGATAAAGCGCAGGGCGGCGCCGATCGCGCCGGCGACGGTGACGAGTGCGAGCGTCATGGGTGGTGGCGCAGTCCGAGCCAAGCGGCGAGGACGCCGCTCGCGAGCGAGCCAACGGCGACCCCGAGGGCGATCGGCACTGAGAGATGCCAGATCGCGGCCCAGGCGACGACCAGGCTCGAGTAGGACGTGAAGCCACCGAGCAGCCCGGTGATCAGGAGCAGGCGCCACGGGTCGTTTGGATCGTGGGCCCGCAGGACCGTGCGCAGCAGCCAGGTCGCGACGTAGACGCCGAGTACGTTGATGACGAGCAAGACCCACGGGACCTGAGTCGTCCAGTCCGTCGAGCCCGTCGGGATGTGCTGGAGTTTGAGCGCTAAGTCTCGGATGACCGTGCCGACGCCGCCACCAGCGAGAACGGCGCCCAGGGCCAGCACGAATCGTTTGGGAGGCAGGGTGAGATTGGCCGGCATCTGCCTGGGTAGGCTAGTCCGTCGGGTTGCGCGTCCCGGACCGGGGCAACAAATCAGGTCGTTCTCAACGTAACTTTACATAACGTACATTATCGGCGGTAGTTATTGAACGTCCTGTTATACTTTTTTCGTGCGCCGAGTCCTTGCGTCCATCTTGCTTACCGTGGCGTCGCTCGGTCTTTTTACGGTACCCGTGGCAGCCGACCCGCCTTCGGCCCGGATGGTGCTGTCCTTTGACTTCAGTGACAACTCGGCACCGCCGGCCGTCTCGAACGGTGTCTTTCACATCGCGGTCGACGTGCTGCCCGAAGGGTCGCGCGGTGTCGTGCGCATGATCGCGATTCCGCCGGCCGACGCCGGTGTGTCTAACCTGGTCTGTCGCTTCCAGAACGTCGTGAAGAGCCGTGTCGAGTGCGGTTTCAACTTCACGGCGGTTGGTACGTGGTTGATTCGTGCCCAGTACGCGCCGGACCTCTCGTCACCGATCGCCTTGACGTCGGGCACGAGCGCTCGCATCGGCCAGTAACAGCGACCGCCGTTCCGTCGAGGGATCTGGCATCGCGTTTCGAAGTGTCGTTCGTGACGTTCGCTGGTCACGCTCACGAGCGCGATAGCGCGTCTGTGGCGTTCTACACTTCGCACATGAACGATCTCTTTGATGTGTCGGACAAGGTTGTACTCGTCACCGGCGGCAGCCGCGGGATTGGCGAGATGATCGCCCGCGGCTTCGTCGAGGCCGGGGCGTCGGTCATCATCTCCTCGCGCAAGGCGGAGGTCTGTGAAGCCCTGGCGAGCGAGCTCTCCGCGTTCGGTTCGTGTCGGGCCATCGCGGCGGACCTCTCCAAGCCCGACGAATGTGCGCGACTCGCCGAGGAGGTCGGCGAAGGGGGCCGGCTCGACGTGCTCGTGAACAACGCCGGCGCAACCTGGGGCGCACCCATGGCCGACTACGACGAGGCGGCCTTCGAACGGGTCCTCGCGCTCAACGTCAAGGGCGTCTTCCACCTGACCAAGTTCGCCCGCCCGTTGCTGGAGGCCTCAGCCAGTGCCACGAGCCCCTCGCGGGTCATCAATATCGGCTCGATCGACGGACTGCACGTGCCAGCGATGGAGACGTACGCCTATTCGGCCTCCAAGGCCGCGGTGCACCAGCTCACCCGTCATCTCGCCAAGGCCCTCGCACCGCTCGTCACGGTGAACGCCATCGCCCCAGGACCCTTCGAATCCAAGATGATGCACGCCACGCTCGAGGCGTTCGGCGACCAGATCGCCCAATCGGCCCCCATGCGTCGAATCGGCCAGCCGTCGGACATGGCCGGTGCGGCGATCTTCCTCGCGTCCCCCGCCGCCAGCTACATCACGGGCGTGATCCTGCCCGTGGACGGAGGGATCGCGACGCTCGCCTAGGAGTGCTGCTGTCGCCCGAGCACGACGGTGAGGGTGAGGTGCTTTGTCGCGCGTACGATGCCGAGCTTGATGGTGTCACCCGGGTGCAGGTCGGAGAGCACGCTCGTGAGGTCCTGGGTGTTGTTGATCGTGGTGCCGTTGAGTGACACGATGACGTCACCCTGACGCACACCGGCGCGAGCGGCGCCGGTGTTGGCGATGACGCTCATCACCACCGCACCGGTGGAGACGGTGAAGCCGTACTGCAACTGCAGGGTCGGCGTCATCGACATGACCTCAACGCCGATGAAAGCGCCGTGGTTGACGACACTCTGGCCAGCCTCGAGCGACTTAAGCAGCGATTCGATCGTGGAGACGGGGATCGCGAAGCCGATGTTCTGGGCGCTGGTCCCGTCGGGCAACGTGCCGGCAACCGCAGTGTTCATCCCGATCACGTCACCGCGAGCGTCGAGCAACGGCCCGCCGGAGTTGCCGGGGTTGATTGCTGCGTCGGTCTGGATCATGTTGCTGAGCGTCTCTGAGCTCGAGGACGTGCCCGCGGTCACGGTGCGTCCAAGGGCCGAGACAATGCCCTGGGTCACGGTAGGTGTCCCCGCGGCGAGGCCGAGTGCGTTGCCGATCGCGACGACGGCATCACCGACGACGAGCGCGTTGGAGTTGCCAAAGGTCACCGTCGGTAGTCCCGACGCGCCGTTGATGCGGATTAGTGCGACGTCGTCGATCGGGTTCGTTCCGATGAGCGTCGCGGGCAGGGTCGTGGTCGAACCGGACCGGGTGACGGTGATCGTCCCGCCAGTGGCGGCGGCCGCGATCACGTGGTTATTGGTGATCACGAGTCCGTTGGACGAGATGATCATGCCCGTCCCCTGGTCCTCGGTCCCCTGGCCCTTTACGTCAATGGAGACGACGGCTGGCAGGACGTGCTGGACGAGCGTCGGGATCGTGAGTCCGGTGGGCAAGACGGCGCCCGTCGGCGCGTTGGACACCGCGTTGATCGTGACGCCGGACGTGCCGCTCGACGACGAGGCGCTGAAGTGGCCGGCGAGCCCACCGACCAGGGCCGCGACCAGCAGCAGCGAGATGCGCGATGACCACGGTGAGCGTAGCGATGAGCGGATCGGGATCGGTGGCTCGCCATTGGTGCCGAGCGCAGGCGCGATTGGCTCACTCGTCTGCGCACCGATTGGCGCACCGGTTGACGGCGTGACGGGCACGTCGGTGGTCTCACCTGGTGGTGTCGCCGCAGCGGACGCGTTCGCCGCTTCCTCGGTCACGGGCGGCGCCGCTTCGTCGTCGGACATGGCCGGCGCGGCCCACGACGCGAGGTAGTCGAACGAAGCGGGGCCGCCGACTGGGCGACCGCTCTCCTCGGATGACGGTGGAAATTCACTCACGGTCTCATGCTAGGCATCGCAACGTAATAATCGGCTAAACGGGAACGAAATGTTCCTCATGATGAAACCGAGTAGATTAGTGCCCTATGCCTCGTCGCATCGAGATCGAAATTACTAGTTTGCAGGGTGACGTCGCCACGTGGCGCGCCGCCGGCGCGAAGATGCCCAAGGGGGTGCTCAACGTCGATTTGGTGCCCGGTGGGCCCGTCGTCGGAGGCGTGTACCGGGCGGACATCGAGCAGTACATGGAGGGGCTCGAGGTCGTCTCGGTCATGCCGCCCAAGACTGCGTCGCCGCTCGACCCACGTAAAGAGCGCATCGAGTTGCTGCCGAGCACCAAGCCCGTCCCCGACGTTGTCGTGACCTACGCAACCAAGGGTCGCGGTCCGCGTCGCGACAGTGACCGTGACGGCGCGCGTGGTGGACGCGGCACCGGTCGCGACGGTGCACGACGTGAGGAGTCTCGTCGGCCGTCCAGTCGACCGCCCCGTGACGGCGCCGCGCCGAGTGACCGTCCCGCCCGCCCCGACCGCCCTGAGCGCGGTGACCGCCCCGAGCGCACCGAGCGGCCAAGTCGTGGCGCACGTCCCGCCGGCCGTGGCGCCCGTCCCGAGCGTCCCGCACGTCCCGCCGGTCCCCCGGTCACGACGACCCATCGCAACGCACTGCTCGCGACACTGTCGCCTGAGCAACTACCCGTGGCCGAGCAGCTCTTGCGTGGCGGAATCCCCGCGGTGCGTGCCGCAGTCGCCGAGCAGAACAAGAACGCGACCGCACAGGGTCGTCCGACCGTGGACCCTGTGACCATCGACCGTATCGCCGAGGATCTGCTCGGACGGACCAATCTGGCGATGTGGAAGGACCGGGCGGCCGGTGGCATCGCGGCCGGTCGCGAGTTGCGTCTGCGCGACTTGCGCGCCGTGGTGACCTCCGCCAAGACCGTCTCACTCGACGATGAGGCGCGAGCCCAGTTGAAGGAGCTCCAGACCTCCCTGACCGCACGACTCGAGCTGCTGCGGACCCAATGGGTTGAGAAGCTCGAATCGGCGGTTGCCGCGGAAAACCCCGTGACGGCCCTCGAGCTCGTGATCCGCCCACCAGACATGTCCACGCGCATCAGTTCGGAGATGGCGACCAAGGTGATCGCACTGGTCTCGTCCTCGCTCACCGCCGAGCAGGAGCCCGCCCGCTGGCGCGAAATCGTGACCCTGGCGGCCGAGACGTCAATCCGACGCAACGTGAAGCCAGTCGGTATCCCCGAGGACCCCGACTGTCACGCACTCGCGGTGAAGAACGCGGGTGCGATCCCTGAATTGGCCAAGTTACTTGGCATCAAGGTTCCGCCGCCGCCGCCGATCGCGCGTCCGACGCGCCGTCCGGCTACTCGCCGCCCAGCGTAAGCAGCCGCGCTTTCCAGCCAACTGACTCATAGAGTGACTTCGTCGCCCGGTCCCCGGGCAGCGCCAGGGCGTCGCGCGCATCCGCTTTGTCGCGTGCGACGGCGACGAGCGCACGTCCCCTCCCTCTCCGTCGCTGCGCGGGGTTGACGTAGAGCGCGAGGATCACCCGGTGCGAAACGACCATGATCGACGCGGCGTCGTCACTCCAGAGTGAACGTTCCGCGACGAAGGAGCGGAGCATCGCGTCGGCCTCGACCCCGCCCAGCACGTCCTCTACATATCGCGACCCGCCACGTCGACTGGCGACGTCCTCGATCGCGAGGCGCCAGACGTCGGCCAACTGCGCGGTCACGGCGTCCGCGCGTTCGATCATGACGCGGACCTTCCCGCCTAGACGCAGTCGCGACAGAGCATGCGCGCCGAATCGGCCAGCTGACTCGTCTTCTTTAGCAAGCGACAGGACGAACACCGGAACTCGTCGTCCTGCTTGGGCAGGATCGCCTCGGTGACATCGACGCCGAGCTCGGGGTCACTGACTTCGTCGTCGTCCTCGGGCACACTCGTGCGCAGGATCGTCTCGGCGAGCACCTCATCGAGGGCCAGCTCGACGTCAGAGTCGTCGACTACGTCGTCGTCGTCCTCGATGACGGCGACGGCCACTTCAACGGCGTCCTCGGCGTCGTCGGCGTCGTCGACGATATCGGTGTCCTCGGCGGCCTCGTCGACGTCTAGCTCGTCGATTGCCAGGTCGTCGGTGTCGAGCTCGTCAGCGTCGATGTCGTCGCCCACGATCTCCTCGTCGAAGCCCTCCGCGAGCTCCTCTTCGTCGAACACCTCGTCGTTATCGCTGTCGCGCACCATCTAATTCCCTCTCAGTAGCGCTGGCAGTGTAGAACCTTTTTGCGCTGGCGTGCGGGACCCCGGTGAATCTGTTACGAAAGTCCCGGCCGGCCCCGCTCGACGCGGGCCCGTTCGGCGCGACGTTCCGCCTCCAGACGTTCCAGGTCCGTGTCGGAATAGTCTACAAATTGCATTGAATCTGCGATCAGCTGGTGGTGGGCATCGCTGCGGATCAGTCGGGCCATGCCGTGGGCGACCCGGCGGTAGTTCGCGTGCCCCTGAGGGCTCGAACGCAGCTCGATGAGGTGCATTGCCTCGCGGGCGTTCATTAGGATCCGGTAGCGGATGTTGAAGGCCAGCGCCACGCAGTACTGGCTCTGGACGGGGAACTCCTCGGCGAGGTCGCGCGTGAACTCGGCCGAGCGCTCGAGGGATTCGATGTAGGACTGGTCGAGTCCGGCCTCGCGCACGATCTCGGGCACTTCGTAGCCGAGGTCGGCGGTGAGAGGCTGCCACTCGATGGTGGCGAGGCGGTGGCGCTGAAGATCGCGAAAGGCGCCGTAGTCGGTCACGAGCTCGAACTCATACGTCGTCTGCTCGAAGGCCCGGCCCGGGCGATGGCGCCGGTTGGAGCGATCACCCACGTAGGTCGCCATGAGCTCACGACGCTGGTAGTCGCTCAGTGACGCCACCGTCGCCGCCGCAGCCGCGGTAGAGACCCCGGCGCTCTCAAAGACGATGGCCTCGAGCACGCGACGTTCACCGTCGGGGTCAAAGGCGATCAGACGAACTCGTGGTGCGTTATCGTGATCGACCTCGGGGGTCCCCCACCGCGCGAGCAGCGCCGTGGTGCGAGCGCGCTTGTCGGCGAGATAGGTGACCCATTCGCCCCCGCGCTCGGGGACGTCGAGACGCTTGAGGAACGACGGGATGACCTTTTCGAGTTCGCGCTGCATCAGCCCCGCGTAGTAGTTGGCCTCGGGCAGCGGGTGGGCGCGCATGCGCAGCAGCAGGCTTTCGTAGGCCTGACCCGAGCCGTAGATGCCGAGGTTCGACAGGGCGCTCGCGGGCAGGAGACCCCGGACGGCGTCGAGGGCCTTGGCGCGGATTGCCTGACGATAGACGAAATCGGTATCCTCGGGCGTCTTGGGGTAGCGCACGCTT
>JAJZSM010000054.1 GCA_021849765.1 Actinomycetes bacterium
TGCGGCACAAGAGCGAGGCAATGGGCGGGATCGTGGACGTGACCGGGCCGGGCGTCGTCGTGCGCGGACCGAGCCGGCTGCGCGGCTGTGACGTCTCGACCTTGCCCTACCCCGGGGTCGCGACCGACTACAAGCCGCTCATCACGACCATGCTCGCCGTGGCCGACGGGGTCTCGGTCGTGACCGAGAACCTCTTCGCGGGGCGCTTTCGCTACGTCGACGAGCTGGTGCGGCTGGGCTCGAACATCACCACCGATGGCCACCACGCGATGATCCGCGGCGTCGACCACCTGGTCGGCACGACGGTGCGCGGCGCCGACATCCGCGCGGCCGCGGCACTCGTGCTCGCGGGCCTGGTCGCCGACGGCGCCACGACCGTCGAGGGGCTCGAGCACATCGAGCGTGGCTACGACGACTTCGTCGGGCGACTCACCAGCCTCGGCGCACGGATCGAACGACTCCGGTGATCTCGCGCGACCCCGACGAGCTGATCGCCGCGGCGGCCACCGGGTCGCGCCCGGCCCTCGCCCGGCTCATCACCTTCGTGGAGTCCGGCGGCGCGAAGCAGCGCGCGACGGTCTCGCACGCCTACGCGACGCCCGCGCCTTACGTCGTCGGGCTCACGGGCCCGCCGGGCGCGGGCAAGTCCACGCTCACCGACCAGCTGATCAAGACTGCGCTCGCGGCTGGGTCCTTTGACGGGACCCAGCCGTTCGACCAGGTCGGGGTGCTCTGCGTGGACCCGAGCTCGCCCTTCACCGGGGGCGCCATCCTGGGGGACCGCATCCGCATGCAGGACCACGCGACCAACGAGCACGTCTTCATCCGCTCGATGGCCACGCGTGGACACCTGGGTGGGCTCTCGCTCGCGGTGCCCGACGCGATTCGGGTCCTCGGCGCCGCCGGGTTCTCGGTGGTCTTCGTCGAGACCGTCGGCGTCGGCCAGATGGAGGTCGACATCGCCTCGGCGGCCGACACCACCATCGTGGTGACCAACCCCGGCTGGGGCGACTCGATGCAGGCGAACAAGGCCGGGCTCCTCGAGGTCGCCGACATCTTCGTCATCAACAAGGCCGACCGCGCGGGGCTGCGCGAGACGCGTCGGGACCTCGAGCAGATGCTCGAGCTCGGCACGACCAAAGAGCCCCGGCCGCCCATCCTCGAGACGGTGGCGAGCAGCGGCGCGGGCGCCGAGGAACTCTGGCGCGCGATCATCGAGCACCGCCGACTCGTCACGGGCACCCAGCAGGACCGCCACCGCGAGACTCAGGCCCGCGCCGAGCTGGACCGGGTGCTCTCGGTGATGCTGCGCGCGCGAATCGGCGAGCTGGCCGAGGGCGCGGCCTACGCCGAGCAGATCGCGGACTTGATCGCCGGGCAGACCGATCCCTACCGCGCGGCCGAGGCGTTACTGTCAGAGACGTGATCGCCGCGTCAGTCGCCTTTGACCTGTTGTTCCTGGTCCACATCGTCGCGGCCCTGGCGACCATCACGGTGGTGGTGGTGATGCGAGCTGGGGCGTCGGCCGTCGCCGGGGGTGCCGACTCGGTGGTCCAGCGGCGCCGGTTCCCCGCCCACAGCAACTGGGCCGCGCGCGTCGTGCACCTCGTGGTTCTAAGTGGCCTTGCGCTGACGGCGACGGGCGGCAGTGCCGACTCGCTGCGCCGACCCTTCGTGCTCGTGGGCCTGCTCTGCTACCTGGCCATCGCCGGGCACCTCGAAGCGCGCACGCTGCCCCTGGAACGCAAGGTGGCCGACGAGATCGCCCGCAGCGGCGTGGCCGAGGCCGCGATGGGCCGCCAGCTCACGCGCTCGATCGACGTCATCGGGACCCTGCTCGCGGTGGCCCTGGTGGCGATGATCGTCCAGTTCTAGCGGCGCCCTAGAGGAAGGTCGCGCGCCCCACCATGCCCGCGGCGACCGTGGCGTTGGTGACCTCGTCGATCAGCACGAAGCTTCCCGTCACGCGGTTGTCGCGGTAGTCGTCGACCACCAGCGGGTCGGCCGTCTGGAGGTGGACCAGTCCGATGTCGTTCGTGCGCAACTCGTCGCCCTCGTCGACCGAGAGCGTCGCGACGTCCACGACGCCGTCGAGGCCCACGATGCGCGCCGGGGTGACCCGGGTCGTGTGCTTGAGGCGCAGCCTCGAGCCCGTGGTGAGCGGCCGCTCGCCGAACCAGCAGACGGTCGCGGCGATCTCGCGCGTGACCCGCGGCAGCGGCGCGCCGGCGAGCAGATCGCCGCGCCCGGCGTCGGTCTCGTCGCCGAGTGCCACGTCGATCGAGAGCCCGACCGGCGCATCGGCCCCGGGGCCGTTGTGCAGCGTGTTGAGCGCCGAGATCGTGGTCTCGATGCCCGCGGGCAGCAGCGTCACGAGGTCGCCCTCGTGCAGGGCGTCGCCATTGACCATGCCGGCGTAGGTGCGACCGCCGCCGGGCTGGCGCAGGACCCACTGGATCGGCAGGCGGGCGCCGTTTGACGCGTTGGACCAGGCGCCGGCGTCACTCGTTTCGAGCGCCTCGAGCACGGTCGGCCCGGCGTACCAGGGGGTGTGGTCCGAGGCGTCCACGACGTTGTCGCCGAGTAGCGCCGAGGTGGGCACGCAGGTGATCGCGTCAAAGCCCAGCTCGCCGGCCACGGTCTCGACCTCGTCGACGACGCTCTGGAAGGCGGCTGGCGACCAGTGCACCGCGTCCATCTTGTTGACCGCGACCACCAGCCCGCGCACGCCCAGCAGCGCCGCGATGCACAGGTGGCGCCGGGTCTGCTCCTTGAGCCCGTGCGCGACGTCCACCACGACGAGCGCGAGGTCGGCCGTGGAGGCGCCCGTGGCCATGTTGCGGGTGTACTGCACGTGGCCGGGGCAGTCGGCGATGATGAACTTGCGCCGGGGGGTGGACGCGTAGCGGTAGGCGACGTCGATGGTGATGCCCTGCTCGCGTTCGGCGCGCAGGCCGTCGGTCACGAAGCTCAGGTCGAGGTCGCCGACGCCGCGGCGCTCGGAGGCGTTGACCACGGCGTCGAGCTGGTCGTCGAAGAGCTGGCGGGTGTCCACCAGGAGTCGGCCGATGAGCGTCGACTTGCCGTCGTCGACGGACCCGACGGTCGCGAGGCGCAAGATGTCAGTCGTGAGGTCCACTTAGAAGTAACCCTCGCGCTTGCGGTCTTCCATGGCGGTCTCGGAGAAACGGTCGTCGGCGCGGGTCGCACCGCGCTCGGAGACGTTCGCGGTCGCCACCTCGCGCACGATCGCCTCGACGGTCACCGCGTCGGACTCCACCGCGCCGGTGCAGGTCGCGTCGCCGACGGTGCGGTAGCGCACGAGGCGCCGCTCGACGCGCTCGCCGGGTCGGGGCTCGATGAACTCGTTGACGGCGAGCCACATGGCGTCGCGGCGCACCACGTCGCGCTCGTGGGCGAAGTAGATCGGCGGCAGGGCGACGTTCTCGCGTTCGATGTACTGCCAGATGTCCAGCTCGGTCCAGTCCGACAGGGGAAAGGCCCGCAGGTGCTCGCCGGCGTTCACCCGGCCCTGGTAGAGCTGCCACAGCTCGGGACGCTGCTGACGCGGGTCCCACTGGCCGAACGCGTCGCGAAACGAGAGGATCCGCTCTTTGGCGCGGGCCTTGTCCTCGTCGCGCCGCGCGCCGCCGAAGGCGGCGTCGAAGCCGTGCTCGACGATGGCGTCGAGCAGTGCGACGGTCTGGAGTCGGTTGCGCGCGCCGTGGGGGCCGGGATCGGCCACCCGGCCGCGGTCGATCGCCTCCTGGACGCTCGCGATCACCAGGCGGGCGTTCAGCCTGGCGACGGTCTGGTCGCGAAACGCGAGGACCTCGGGGAAGTTCTGGCCCGTGTCGACGTGCATGACCGGAAAGGGCAGTCGGCCCGGCGCGAAGGCCTTGACCGCCAGGTGCAACAGCACCGCCGAGTCCTTCCCGCCTGAGAAGAGCAGTACGGGGCGCTCGCACTCGGCGGCCACCTCGCGCAGAATGTAGACGGCGTGGGACTCGAGGAGCGAGAGATGATCAGCAGTCGTCTGGGGGCGCGTTGATGTCAAGGTCATGGTTCCGTTCCTCGAATAGTCTACAATATCACTAGGAAATATTAAACTTTTCGAGGTCTTTTCATGATGATACCCAGTCAGCCCGCGATTCCGGACCTGGCGGCGCTCAACGCGCGCTTCGAGACGGCCGATCCGAGCGAGGTCCTGGGGTGGGCCTTCGACGAGCTGGGCGACGTCGTGGTGGCGTGCTCGTTCGAGGACCTGGTGCTCGTACACCTCGTGCACGAGCGCTGGCCCCAGGCCGAGTTCGTCTTCTTGGACACCGGCGGCCACTTCCCCGAGACCCTCGAGTTCGTCGAGCGGATCGAGCGCGAGTGGGCCCTGCGGATCACCCGCCCCGAGCTGGGCGCCGACGCGGCGGCGTGGCCCTGTGGCACCGCGCAGTGCTGCGCGCTACGAAAGGTTGAGCCCCTGGCGCGAACGCTCGCCGGGCGCGCCGGCTGGGTGACCGCGTTGAAGCGCGTCGACGCGCCGACGCGCGCCACGACGCCCGTGGTCTCGATGGACGAGAAGTTCGGCCTCGTCAAGGTGAACCCCCTCGCGACGTGGACCGACGACGACATCGCGTACTACATCGGCCAGCACGGACTCGCCTCGCATCCGCTCTGGGCGCAGGGCTACGCCTCGATCGGCTGTGCCGCGGTGACGACCAAGCCCCTCGACCCGGGCGACCGTCGCAGCGGACGATGGGCCGGCGGCGACAAAGTCGAATGCGGACTGCACGAGGGATAACATCCACCAATTTCACGTGATGGCCTTGTACATTTAACGGCAATGTCGAGTGAGATCCAGCACATGCGAGCCGGATGCTACTGATCATCCTGCTGCTGCTCTGGGGAGCGTTCCTCGTTCCCATGATGGTGCGGCGGATCCGCGACTACCGAAACGATCGGTCGATCGAGCACTTCCACGAGGAGCACGACGTCATCGGGCGCCGAGCGGTCGTCGAGCCGGTGCACCGCCTCGACGAGTACGACGGCATGGGCACCTACGAGCCCGAGTACCACGAGCCCGAGTACCACGAGGCGCCACGGCGTCCGCATCTCACGGTCGTTCACGAGGGCGACACGTACCAGTCACTCGAGTCACGCAGTTCGTGGGATGAGTGGAGCAACGACTACGAGTTCGATGAGCCGCACGCGCCTCGTCGCTCGACCTACGAGGCGCCGGCTGCGCGTCCGGCGACCAACCACTACGCGGCGGCCTACGCGGCGACCCCGCGCGAACAAACGCGTGTGGCCGCGCCCGTGAGTCGCGCGCGCTCGATGCGCGCGCGTCGGCGGGTCATGTTCATGCGCCTGGTCCTGACGGCGCTGACGCTCAGCGTCATCGGTTTATTCAATGGCTTCGCGCTGGCCTGGGACCTCGCGATCGTCGCGTGGATCGGCGTGGTGGGATTCATCGCCCTGGCGTTCTACGCCGTGGGCCAGGGCTACCTGCACGAGTCGTCGCTCGGACTGAGCTCGCTGAGCCGCCGACCCGCGGCGCCAGTCGAACCACTCGCCGCGCGCCGGGCGCGCTCCCCGCGCCGCACCGAGCCCGTCTATGACGAGTACGAGGAGTACGACGAGTTTGCCGAGTTCACCCAGTTCGACCCGCGCACGGGTGCGCGGGTGAGCGGCCAGTGGCGCGACGAGCAATCCGACCGTTACGCGTTGGGCTAAACTGAAGTTTCCCTCGGGGGTGTAGCTCAATTGGTAGAGCGCTACGTTCGCAATGTAGAGGCAGTGGGTTCGAATCCCATCACCTCCACCGACCGGGACGGTGCGCGAACCGCATCGCCCGCCATGGCGTCACCAGCCAGTGGCACGCGAAAGACGGGCTGAATAGCGTGGCGACTATCCACTCGAATTTCGTGGATGAGGGCCTGCAAGAGCGATTTGACCACGGCTGGTGAGCCTTCGGCGACGGCTTCGTTCACCCGGTCGCGCAGTGTTGCGAGTTCCTCTGGCGACGCGCACGTGATGTCGGCCTGATCCATCTCCTCGTTCAGTTCTTCGCGGCGGGATCGAAGAAGCGATGGATCACCGGGGGCCTTGTTGCTTATGTCTTGGGTGCCATATTCGGATTGGCAGCAGTGATTGCAGCAGTCGCATGAGGACCGTCTCCCGTCCGTGAACGTCACGGCTTCCGGAGTGATTGCGTTTCGGGCTCGAACTCCTTCCGTGACGTAAGCGACAAAGTGCCGAGTTTGCCCCCTGCTCGCGTGTTCAGACTGAATCCATTTCTTAGAGCATGGACATTGACGAGGCTGCGGCACCCGCCGGGAACCTTCGGGCCCCGGCGGGTGCCGCCTGGGTGGGACAACACGTGAGGCGTGTGAGAACTTTCTTTACGTATTCAAGACAGCTCTGGCGCATCACGGATGGTACGAGGTTCCGTATTCTTCGTTGAAGTGTGTCAGGTCCCAACTGTCGTAATCAGCAGAGCCAGATACAAACTGCCACGCCATGGCAGCCGCAGATCCCGTGCCTTCTCCCCCGAAAAAACTCGCTCCGGCAATCGGGCCGTTCGTGAAAGTTGAAAACGGTGCGGAGGTCGATGGACAGTACCCTGAGTCAATCGTCGACTCTGACGTGTGGGGTGTCCATTCGAGTTGCGTGACGCTTAGGTTGTTGAAATACGTGGTCCAGTTGCCGGGCGAAGAGTACACGCCAACGTTGACCACATTTGCCTGAACTTCATAGACAAAACCGTCCCAGACTTCCTGGTTATACGACTGAGTCGACGACCAATTAGAGTTCGATTCAATGTCGGCATAAATGGTGTTCATCGTATAGTGATTGACTTCATTTGTCGTGTTATTGTCTTCTGCGAGGTAAAGGACGGCTCCGGCGCCCTGATCTTCTCCCCAGTTATACGCGTTCGTGTTGCTTGGCGTCAGTCCTGAATCGGCGACTCCACTAATCACAAACGAACCTCCAACCCCGATGCCGTGGCCGATCTCAAATTGGTTGTAGGCCGAATTGATCTCCGACGCCTGGTTGTAACCGCTGTTGATGGCCTCGCGGGTGGTGACCCCGCCCCCTGCCGTAGCGTAACCAACCTCGCCAATATAGGCGTCGAAATTGTAACTCGGACAGGCGGCTTCAAGTGTCGACGCAGTTGGACCCGCGTTGTCTGATCCAAGAATGGTCGTGTCAGCCCATGCTGCAGTCGACGCGGTGACGAGGATCACGCCAGAGATGAGAGGGACAAAGGCGCTCTTACGCCCCACGCTTTTGCGAAGAGTCTTGAAGTTCACGAGACGTACCTATCTATCGAATTACCTTGAATGATGGGGGACACATTGACGGTGCCGCACACGAGGAGCCCAACCCCGTTGAGATTTACATTTACCGTTACTGACTGATTGGGGATCTCAATGCTCAACGAAGTCTCGATCGGACAACTGCTTGTCGCACCATTGTCAGCAGCGGTGTACTGGAACAGAAAAGATCCAGCGTTCGACGAACTCAAACTGACATCGGCAACGCCATGTGAAGCGCCGGTATAGCCGCCATCAATAACGGTGGTCGCAACGGTCGCGTCAGATTCACTGGAAAAAGTGAGTCCCGCGTATCCGCTCACGTAGCAGGGACTTGTTGACGCCAGACTGATGATCCCTTGCGCAGTGGCGGGGTTGTCGTTGTAGGGGCCCGACCCTGTCAAAGTTGCTGTCACCTCACTCGAATTGCAGGCTGTTGTAGCAATCGCAGAGATCGCGGGCGGCCCCTCTGGGGCTAGCGTTCCAGTCGGAGGAGCGGTCACACTCGAAGGTGACTGAGTTCCGGCAGGTGGGGCAAGCGCCACACTCGCGCTGGGGGGCGGAATGGTTGTCGGCGGTGAGGTTGTCCCGGCGCCACTCGCAAGTTCGAAGCCGAGTAGTGACGATGCGGATATGACTCCGACAACAGCCAAAACTATCCGCGGGTGTCGCATCATTCTTGATAAAAGCATCACCCGTCTCCCCTCAACCCAATTGCACGGACGGTACCACGCCGATTAGGCAATTGATAGGGAACGGGATTCCGGAATCCGATTCCACTGACGCCGCCTGACAAGAGTCAGTCATAAGTACAACTCACGACGCCACATTTTCACCGCTCGGAACGACCAATCTGACCTGCGTGCAAGTAAAACGCAAGTAACCGATCCGTAGTGTGACTGAACTTCACAGAGCTCGTGAAAATTGCTTGGCCAATCGAAGCCGCCCAAAATGACACCACGAGCGCGTGCGGATCAGATTCCTCATCCATCCAGCCGAGTGCTTTTGATCTGTCCAATATGTCTGCCCATCGCTGAAGTTGAGTGTCGAGAGATTCAACGAATTCCTGCTGCGTCTTCGGATCTGCCCAAATGTCGATCAGCAGTTTCGGAATCTTCCAGAGGTCATCGCCTTGCCCGTATGACCACGCCAACGCCATGTTGTCGCTTACGGCCTTCACAAAAGTCTGTTCGTCCTGCTCGATCAATGCGGGTCTTCCGGAATGAGTGGGGATCAGCGATCCCACTGAGTTGACTGAGTATCCACCACTGGGGCCAGGGGCCCCGACATCGTGATTGCTGTCGAAGGCATCACGAGGAGGCCCCTGGTAATG
>JAJZSM010000055.1 GCA_021849765.1 Actinomycetes bacterium
CCGATCTCCCGTGACCCTTGACGGCGACCTGGTCGTGCTCGATCTCTCGGCCCAGTGGTCCGGTGACGCGATGGCGGTGGCGGCGCTCAGTGCCGTGGCTGCCGCACAGCGAGTGGCCGCGGCGGCGGGCGCTGGCTACGTCGTGCTCGACGAGGCGTGGGCGCTGCTCTCGGACCCGCACGCCCTAGCGTGGCTGCGCGGCTCGTGGAAGCTGGCGCGTTCGCGCGGCGTGAGCCACGTGCTGGTACTGCACCGGTGGGGAGACGTCGCCGCAGTCGGCGACGAGGGCAGCGCGCAGCGCGAGCGTGCGCGGGGACTGCTGCGCGAGTGCGAGACGGCGTGGCTCTTCCGCCAACCACCCGACGAGGCGAACGACGTCGCGACGGCGCTCGCGTTGAGCACGCTCGAGCGCCGTACCCTGAGCGATCTTCGACGGGGCGAGGCGTTGGTGCGCTACGGAGCCCACCGCTCGGTCGTGCGCGTCACCCCCGACGCCGCGGACCGCCAGATCATCGACACCGACGCCGCGATGCGCGTATGACGCGTGGTTTGCGCCTCGGACGCGTCGTCGTCGCTGGTCTCGCGCTCGGACGGACGGTGCGACTCGAGCGTCGCCACTCGCTGCTCGTCGTCGGGCCGACCCAGGCGGGCAAGACCTCCTCGCTCGTCATCCCCTCGATTCTGTCGTGGCCGGACGCGCTGGTCGTCACCAGCGTGAAGCGCGACGTCGTCGCGGCGACCCAGCCCTGGCGTTCGGCGCTCGGCCAAGTCCAGGTGCTCGACCCCGGCGCCCCGGACGGTCTCACCTGGGACCCCCTGGAGGGCGTGACGACGATGCGCGACGCACTACGCGTCGCGCGCGACCTCACGCTGCGTTCCTCGGGTCACGGCGACACCGAGTTCTGGAACGCCCTCGCGGTCAAGTTGCTCGGCGCACTCTTCGTGCGCGCCCTCGAACGCGGCCAGACGATCGTGGACGTGGCGCTGGTACTCGAGTCGCGTGACTTCGACGGGTGGAACGACGACCCGACGAGCGTTGCCGCACGAGTCGTCACGGACTTCCTCGGCCACGAGACCCGCACCATCGACGGGGTGATCACGACGGCCGAGACGATGCTCTTGCCGTGGCGATTCGATCAGCCGCGCGCCCGGGTCCGCGACGTCGTCGACGGCGCCCACACCCTGTATCTCTGCAGCCCACGTGGCGAGCAGGCGCACTACCAGTCGCTCTTCGCGGGGGCGCTACGTGGCGTGCTCGACGAGCAACAGCGCCGCGTCGAGCGCGGCACCGCGCGGCCGCTGCTCCTGGTGCTCGACGAGGCCGCGGTGGTGGCGCCCCTCGATGAGCTCGACGAGTTGGCGGCGACCCTGGCCGGGCTCTCAGTGACTTTGATCACCGTCGTCCAGGACTTCGCCCAGCTGGTGGCGCGGTGGGGTCCGCGGGCCTCAACCATCGTCAACAACCACGCGACGCCACTGGTGTTGGCTGGCCTCGCTGATCCGACGGCTGCGACCTACGTGCCCGAGGTCGCCCCGCCGGTCCGCTCGTCGACCCCCTCGGGATCGTCGTCGCGGATGTCCAAGACGAGGCCGGGGCGCTCGATGCGCGAACGACCCCGCGGCACGGCCCTCGTCGTCGCGGGTAACCATCGGCCGGTCACGATCCGGATCCGTCCGTGGTGGCGCGATGGGCGACTCCGCGCGCGCGGCGCGCGGTGATCGAAATTCCGTGACGTGGTAAGTACGATTCGCGGATGGCCATGGCGCACGAACCGGACGACATGATCTTCGCCGTCGACGTCGGCGCGACCAACATCAAGTTCGTGGTGACCGATTACGACGGCACGTTTCTGAGCCCCGTGCGCCGTCGGCCAACCCCCTACCCTCTCTCGCCGATCAGGCTCGTTCGCCTGATCGCCAGCCGAGCGGGGCGCAGTGGCTGCACCCGGGTCGGCGTCGGGTTTCCGGGGGCGTTTCGCGACGGACACGTGATCGCCCCGGGCAACCTCGCCCGACCGGGCGGTGTTGGCACCGAGGTCGATCCCGACCTAGACCGGCAGTGGCGCGGCTTCGCGCTCCAGGACGCGCTGCGCGCCGCGAGCGGGCTCGACGTGCGCGTCGTCAACGACGCGACACTGGCTGCGCTGGGCGCGAGCTCGGGCGAGGGCGTGGAGGTCGTCTTGACACTCGGGACGGGGCTGGGCCTCGCCCTCGTCGTGGACGGCGTGCCGACGCCGGTGCGTGACGTGGGCGCCGAAATGCGAGCCGACGGGCGCACCTACGACCAGTCGTTCGGCGAATCGGCACGATCCATCGATGAACTGCGCTGGCGCGATGACATCGGGCGAGTCATTGAGGAGTTCGTCGCCGAGTTCCGTCCCCGGGTTGTCCACCTGGCCGGGGGCAACGCGCGCCGCATCGATCCCACGTGGTTCGCCTGGATCGGCGTCCCCGTGACGATCGAAGGCAATGAGGCGTCGCTGCGAGGCGCCGCACGACTGTTCTAGGCGCCGGCGAGGGCGACCGCGCTCGCGCCGAGCACGTGGGCCATTACCGGCACTGACGCGTCTTCGACGGCGAAGTCCGGCCCGTGGTGCGAGCCGCTGGTGCCGTCGGCGAGGGCGCCCCCGACGAAGATGTAGCAACCGGGCACGCGGTTCAAGAACTCCGAGACATCGTCACTGGCCGGGGTCGGGGGCATGGTCATCACGTGCTCGTCACCGAGGACGTGGCGGGCGCTCGCCATCACCGTCTCGTACACCGTGGGGTCATTGACGACCGCCGGCGTCCCACCGGTGAAGGACAAGACGCATCGCACGCCGAAGGCACGCTCGACTTCGTCGAGGAGATTACCCAACCGCGACGTGGATTCGGCCAGTTGGTCGCCCGTGAAGGTGCGTAGGCTGCCGCGCAACAGCGCCGTGCGTGGCACGACGTTGTTCGCCGTCCCGGCCTGGATGATCCCCGCCGAGCAGGCACAGTTGGTTCCGTCGAGCGCAAGTCCTTGCACGACGTCGCTGAGTCGGCTGGCGAGGTGACTGACCGCGAGCACCACGTTCCCCTCGGTGCCGGCCATGGCGCCGTGCCCACCGCGACCCTCGAGATCGACACGCCACGATGTCGCCTCGCTCATGGCCGTCCCAGCTCGCGAGCCGACGAATCCCGTGGGGGCGAGGGACGTCACGTGGCCGCCGATGACGACGTCGGCCGGATGCCGGGTGAGCACGCCGCCGTCGATCATGGCGCGAGCACCGCCCAGCCCTTCTTCAGCGGGTTGAAAGAGCAGGGTGTAGGAGCCGGGTAGCTCCGTGACGTGCGCGAGGACGTCGGCGACCCCGAGGAGAGCCGCGGTGTGGACGTCGTGGCCGCAGGCGTGCATCACGCCGTCGATAGTCGATCGGTAGGGGAGATCCCGATCCTCGTAGACCGGCAATGCGTCGATGTCGGCGCGCACCAGGACGCGGCGCCCCGGGCGACGACCCACCAGGGTGGCGATTGCGCCGGTCTCGGTCGGGCTCGGGGCTACTGTCCAGCCCAGCTCCAGTAGACGGTCGCGGATGACGGCGGTCGTGCGGTGTTCGGCGAAAGCGAGCTCGGGGTGGGCGTGCAGGTCGTGACGCAACGCCACCATGGCGGGAGTCGCGCGTTCGATCAGTGGTGCGAGGTTGATCTGCTGGTCCATCTACGCATGGTAGGGCTGGTTCAGCGACGGGCTAGGATGGGTGGCCAGTATTACTGCGGCTGTAGCTCAGCGGATTAGAGCATCGGTCTACGGAACCGAGGGTCGGGGGTTCGAATCCCTCCAGCCGCACCAAATCCCCGGGTTGGTCCCACGGGGCTCACCGAGCAATGCCCAACTGGTAACGACGCTCGTCGCACGTACACCTAAAGGTCGCGTGTTGTGACGAAGCGTCGTAGGGCGATCCCCGACCAGATGAGTTCGACGGCCCCGAAGGGCCACGCGCCCGAGAGGAAGCCGTAGAGACTCGAGAGCAGGCAGCCGACGGCGAATCCCACGATGAACCGGCGGCCCCGGTGCTCGAGGGCGTACATCACCATCATGAAGGAGACCGTGCACACGCCGTAGACGGTGACGGCCTTCATGCCGACTCGTGCCTTGAGATGGCGATGAACTCGCGCAGCGCGTAGTACACGAGCACGAAGCCGGCGACCGGGTCGGCCCACCACCAGCCGAGGGTGGCGTTGAGGGCGAGACCGCCGAGGACGGCGATGGCGAGGATGCCGTCGACCAGTGTGACCTTGCCCTCGGTCTCGAGCACGACGTTGCCGAGGGCCCGACCCGTTCGTGCCTTGCCCCACGCGAGTGAGAACATGGCGATCGCCGTGAGCGCCGTCCAGGCGATGCCGGCGGCGCTGTGACCGGCGTGATGTCGCACCGCGAGCACGACGACGCCCTGGACGAGGAGGTAGAGCGCGAGCAAGGCGAAGGCGCCACCGATGAGGCGCAACGCCCGACGCTGGCGAGCTTCGTCGACGCCGGTCAGTTCCCAGACGACCACGATCGACGCTCCGATCTCGATGAGCGAGTCCAGTCCGAATCCAGCGAGGGCGACCGAGCGCGCCGCGAGCGCCGACCACGCGAGCACGACGAGACCGACGACGTTCCACGCGAGCGTCGTGTATTCGAGGCGCAGCCCCCGGCGCAGCATCGGTGAGTACGTCGTCACAGGTGCGAGTATCGCAGGTGGCGAACCCACTCGACCCAGGACCGACGTCGAGCGCCGAAGGTCCGCTACTATTATCTACGTGACTACGCAGATAGAGAGAGACCCAACGGACCGGCAGATCGATCTCGCCGCCGGTACCCTCAAGCTCCTCGCCGACCGGACTCGACTGCGCATCATCTGGGCGCTCTTGCACGGCGAGCACTCCGTCAACGAACTGGCCGCGCACCTCGGTGTGAACCCGGCGGGCGTCTCGCAGCACCTGGCCAAACTGCGTCTCTCGCGACTGGTCACCGTGCGCCGGGAGAGCAACCGCGTCTACTACGCGGTCGAGAGTCTTCACGTGCGAAGGCTCGCCGAGGAGGCGTTGTTCCACGGTGACCACCTCGTCGGTGGCCCCTTGACCCACGGCGATGAAATCGAGACCGTCGCGACCACGCCGGTGGGGCGCTTGGGGTGAGCGAGATGGATCGTGCACGGGCTCGGTGAGTGCCAGTCGGGTGAGCCGCTTCCCCCCGCGCAGGTCGCGCGCGAGGTACTCGACCGAGGCGACGCACACCGGGCGATCGCGGTCTCTGCGATTGGACTGGGCGCCGCCGGACTGATCGAACTCGTAATCGCGGTGCTCGGCGGCTCGGTGGGGCTGCTGAGCGACGCGTTGCACAACCTGGCTGATGTCAGCACATCACTGGTCGTCTTCATCGGACTTCGGGTCTCGAGGCGACCGGCGACCGACTCGCACCCCTTCGGCTGGGAGCGCGCGGAAGACATCGCCGGGCTGGGCGTCGCGCTTGCCATCTGGGTGAGTGCAGCCCTCGCCGGGTACTTGAGCATCCACAAGCTCTTCATCCACGGCTCGACGACCGACGTTGGTTTCGGCATCGCGGCGGCCGCCGTCGGGGTGATCGGTAATCAGGTCGTCGCGCGATACAAGTTGCGCGTCGGTCGGCGCATACAGTCAGCGACGCTCGTCGCAGACGCGCAGCACTCGTGGCTCGACGCCCTGTCTTCGGCTGGCGCCATGATCGGGCTAATCGGCGTCGCTGTCGGCTGGCCGTGGGCGGATGCCCTCGCCGGACTGCTCGTGACTGGTTTCATCTGCCGCGTGGGCTACGAGGTCACCAGTGAACTCGTCAGGCACTTGATGGACGCGGTCGAGCCGGGCGTGATCGCGGCCGTGATCGCGGCGGCGACCGAGGTCGAGGGGGTGGCACACGCGCACGCGCGCGCGCGGTGGATGGGTCGGACCCTCCTCGTCGAAGTCGAGGGATTTGTCGCCCCCGCCACGACACTCGACGCCGCTCAGGCCACGGGACGCGCGGTCGAAGCGGCGGTGCGTGTGGCCGTGCCCGAGGTCCGCGTCGTGCACTGGATACCCAAGCCCATCGACTGAGTGACGGAACCGAGGCCAAGGGCACCAATTGGTCAACCGCCGCCCTCCATCGCCATCGGTTACTGATTGAGGCGTTCGATACGATGGCCGAAACGGCGGTGGGGTGCCGTTGGGCCACGGTCGGACAGAAATGGGAAGCGTATCGATGACTTCGAGTGTCGGCGACGAGTCGTTCATCGACTTCCTCGAACGTCATCCCCTGACGTGGGAACGGCTCTTGAACGTGCTGCCCGACGGCGTCGCCTTCGTCGACGACACCGGGATCATCCGCCACGCGAACGCCGTGTTCACCACCTTGACTGGTTACGGCCTGTCTGACCTCGTCGGGCGCTCGATCGAGGACATCGTGCCGCCGAGCGCGCGGGCGAGACACGTCGACGTGCGACGTCGCTTCGTCGAGGGCGGGCGGGTACGCACCATGGGTCGCCATCTCAACCTGTCGCTGCTGCGTCGCGACGGGAGCGAGCTCGCCGTCGACATCGCGCTGGCACCGATCATGCTCGGTGGTCGTCCCTGGACGATCACGCTCGTGCGCGACGACAGCGCCGAGCGTTCGGCCTCGCGCGCCCGCGACGAGATCGAGCAGCGATTCCGATTGGCTTTCGAGGAGAATATGGCCCCCATGGCCTTCACCGACCTCGACGATCGTTGCATCGCGGTCAACGACGCGTTCTGTTCGATGGTGGGGCGTAGCCGTGAGGAGCTGCTCGCGGGCGACTCGTCATTGTTCACCCACCCCGAAGACCTCGGGATCACCGAGTCGGTGCAGCAGCGACTGATCGCTGGCGACGTCGAGCGGGTGCGCTACATCAAGCGCTACGTCAAGCCCGACGGTCGGGTAATTGTGGTCGAGATCTCCAAATCGACGGCGCGTGACGAGCACGGGGGCATCTTGTACTTCGTAAACTCCGAACGCGACATCACCGACGAACTGGAACTCGCCGATCAGCTCGCCCACCAGGCCCTGCACGATCCGTTGACGGGGCTGGCCAACCGGGCGCTCTTCGATGATCGGCTGGCGCAGGCCTTCGAACGCGTCGACCGGTACGGCGGCTTCGGGGCGGTGCTTCTGATCGACCTCGACGACTTCAAGGGCATCAACGACACCCGCGGTCACGTTACGGGTGACGAGTTGCTCTCGGCGGTCGCGGGACGGATGCAGTCGGTGACCCGGGCGTCGGACACGCTCTGCCGATTCGGTGGTGACGAGTTCCTCTACCTCGCTGAGGGGCTGTCGTCCGACGAGGAAGTCCAGCAGGTGGCCACACGACTCCTGGGCGTGTTCGACGAGGCCTTTGCCATGTCCGGGACGGTCGTCGAGCAGCGCGCGAGCATCGGCGTCGTGACCTTCGCCGCCGACAAAGTCGATCGCGAGACCCTAGTGCGCGACGCCGACGTGGCGCTCTACGAGGCCAAACGTGAGGGTAAGAACCGCTACGTGGTCTTTACCCCGATGATGCATCACCGAGCGGCTAGCCACTTCGAGCTCGCCCGAGAGCTGCGCCACGCGCTCGCGGCCGACGAGCTGGCCATGCACTACCAGCCCATCGTTGAACTCTCGACCATGACGGTGGTCGGCTTCGAGGCACTCATGCGATGGTGCCAACCGGACCGGGGGTCCGTCTCGCCATCGGTTTTCATCCCACTCGCCGAGGAGTCGGGGCTCATCGTCGAGCTCGGGTCCTTCGCGTTGCGTGAGGCCATCGCTACCGCGGCAACCTGGAAGAACGACGGCCTCTACCTCACGGTCAACCTCTCGGCGCGACAGTTCCACGATCGCGAACTCGTGGCGACCATCGAACGTGAGCTCAAGTCGAGCGGTTTCGCACCTGACCGGCTCATCATTGAGGTCACCGAGAGCGCGACCCTGAGCGACGTCGCGGAGACGCTGGGTGTGATCGAGCGGTTGACGCACCTTGGGATCGGTATCGCCCTGGACGACTTCGGCACTGGATACTCGTCGCTGCACTACCTTACGCTGGTCCATCCACGGATCATCAAGATTGACCAGTCATTCGTCAGTCCGACGCACGACGACCCCCGCACCCGAACGTTGCTGGAGACGATCGTGACGCTCGGTCAGAAACTCGACATCGAGGTGCTCGCCGAAGGGATTGAGACCGAAGGCCAACTCGAGCACCTCCAACACCTCGGCTGCGACCTTGGTCAGGGCTTCCTCTTCTCACCCGCGGTGGCGGCCGCCGAGGTGGCCGAGGTGGCCGAGCGCCGGTTCGGTGCGTAGTCGTTACGGGGCGACCTCGACGCGATCGCGACCGTTCTCCTTGGCGCGGTACAGGGCAGCGTCGGCTCGCGCGAGCAGCGATTCCTGGGTATCATTGAGCTGACGGCGCGCCAGGCCAACGCTCACCGTGACGATCGGGAGGTCGGGCGACGAGCGGGCGACGCGCTCGCGGATCCGTTCGGCGGCGTGGCGTGCGCTCGCGGCGTCGATGTTGGAGAGCAGCACGAGGAACTCCTCGAGATCGGA
>JAJZSM010000056.1 GCA_021849765.1 Actinomycetes bacterium
GAGGATGGGATTCACAAGGCCATCACGAACGTGGTGAACCGCTACGCGCGCAAGCGCAATCTCCTGAAGGAGAAGGAGGAGAACTTGGCGGGCGAGGACATCCGTGAGGGCCTGACCGCCATCGTGTCAGTGCGCCTCACCGATCCCCAGTTCGAAGGCCAGACGAAGGGAAAGCTGGGCAATGTGTCGATTCGCTCACTGGTGGAGCGCGCGACCAACGAGAAGCTGGCGGACTGGCTCGAAGAGAATCCCCGCGAGGGCGGCCAAATCGTCGCCAAGGCGGTGCAGGCCGCACGGGCTCGTCTCGCCGCCCGCCAGGCTCGTGACCTCACCCGTCGTAAGTCGGCACTGGACGGCGCCGGCCTGCCCGGGAAGCTCGTCGACTGCTCGTCGCGCGAGCCGCGCGAGTGCGAGCTGTTCATCGTCGAGGGGAACTCGGCGGGTGGATCCGCGAAGGATGCGCGCAATCCGCGCGTGCAGGCGATCCTGCCGATTCGCGGCAAGATCCTCAACGTCGAGAAGGCGCGGTCGGATCGGATCCTGAAGAACACCGAGATCCAAGCCCTCATCGCGGCGGTCGGGGCTGGGGTGGAGGACGACTTCGACGTGACGAAGATCCGCTACCACAAGATCATCCTCCTCGCCGACGCCGACGTCGACGGTAGCCACATCCGCACCCTCCTCCTCACCTTCTTCTTCCGCCAGATGACTGAATTGGTCAACAACGGTCACGTGTACGTCGCCCAGCCGCCGTTGTTCTCCACGCTGGTCGGCAAGGAGAAGGTCTACCTTCGTGACGAGGCTGAGAAGGCGACGTTCCTACGCGACAACCCCTCGCACAAGAACGAGTTCCAGCGCCTGAAGGGACTCGGGGAGATGGACTACGACGAGTTGCGCGCGACCACGATGGACCCGACCAAGCGCGCACTGCTGCAGATCACCGTCGAGCAGGCGGCGCTCGCCGATGAGGTCTGCTCGATCCTGATGGGCGACGACGTACCGCAGCGCCGCCACTTCATTCAGACCAACGCGAAGGATGTTCGCTTCCTAGACATCTAGGAGGAGTAGCTATGGCACGAAACCGACCCCCCGGCAACGACACCCCACCCGACGACGAGGAGGTGATGGGCTACATCGAGCCCATCGAAATCAACCTCGAGATGGAGCGCTCCTTCCTCGAGTACTCCATGTCGGTGATCGTCTCTCGGGCTCTGCCCGACGCGCGCGACGGTCTCAAGCCGGTGCACCGCCGCATCCTGTACTCGATGTTCGATCAGGGGCTGCGTCCCGATCGTCCCCACACGAAGTGCGCCAAGGTGGTGGGCGAGGTGATGGGCACCTATCACCCTCACGGCGACTCTGCCATCTACGACGCGCTGGTGCGCATGGTGCAGGACTTCTCGATGCGTCATCCCCTCATCAGCGGCCACGGCAATTTTGGCGGAACCGGGCCGGACGACGGGGCGGCGGCCATGCGCTACACGGAGTGCCGCCTCGCCCCCCTCGCCCTGGAGCTTCTCGACTCGATCGACGAGGAGACGGTCGACTTCGAGCCCAACTACGACAACACGACCCAGCAGCCCACCGTGCTGCCCGCCCGCTTTCCCAACCTCCTCGTCAATGGATCCCAGGGGATCGCGGTGGGAATGGCCACGAAGATCCCACCGCACAACCTCGCCGAGGTGATTGACGCCACGCAGCATCTGCTGGCTCACCCCGAGGCGACCTCCGATGACCTCCTGCGCTTCGTGAAGGGCCCGGACTTTCCCACCGGTGCGCAGATCCTGGGACGCCAAGGAATTCTCGACGCCTACCGGACGGGACGTGGCTCGATCAAGATGCGCGCGGTGGCCGAGATCGAGGAGCACCGCACCGGCGTGAGGATCGTCGTCTCGGAGTTCCCCTACGAGGTGTCGGTGGAGTCGATCGAGCAGAAGATCGACGAGCTCGTCAAGAGCGGTGACCTCGACGGTATCGCGGGCATGCAGAACGACTCGGCGGGGCGCCGACCGCGCCTGGTGATTCGTCTCAAGCGCGACGCCAACGCCAACGTCGTGCTGAACAAGCTCTACAAGAACACCTCGCTGCAGACCACGTTCGCGGTGAACATGCTCGCCCTGGTGGACGGCGTTCCGCGAACCCTGACCCTGGCTGACGCGCTGACCCACTACATCGCTCATCAGGTCGAGGTCGTGACGCGACGCTCCCAGTTCCGTCTGCGCAAGGCGCAGGCACGGGCGCACATCGTCGAGGGGTTGCTGCGGGCTATCGACATGCTCGATCAAGTGATCGCCACGATTCGCGGGTCTGAGGACCGAGCGGCGGCACGCGCGGCGCTGATGGTGGAGCCGTTCACGTTCTCCGAGGAGCAGGCCAACCACATCTTGGACATGACACTGGGCCGCCTGACCCGCCTAGGACGCAGCGAGCTCGAGGAGGAGGCGGCCCGGCTGCGTGAGACGATCGCGGAGCTTGAGGCGATCCTGGCGAGTGACGAGAGGCTGCGCGGCGTGATCAGCGATGAGTTGGCCGCAGTCAGGGCGAAGTACGCCGAGGCGCGGGTCACCGCCATCGTCAACGACCCCGGCGAACTGGGCGCGGAGGACCTCATCAACGACGAGGAGATCGTGATCACGATGACTCGGGCGGGCTACGTGAAGTCCGTCGCCGCGGACGCCTTCCGCGTGCAGGGTCGTGGCGGCCGGGGGGTGCAGGGAGCCAAACTGCGCGACGAGGACTTCGTCGATCAGATCATCCATACCACCACACACGCCTACGTGCTGCTCTTCTCCAACCTTGGGCGGGTCTTTCGCTTGCGCGGTCACGAGATCCCCATGAAGGAGCGGACGGCGAAGGGAACGGCAGTGGTCAACCTGCTGAACCTCCAGCCCACGGAGTCGATCCAGGCCATCGTCGCGACGGCCGACTTCCCCGACGACCAGTTCCTGGTCTTCGCGACGGCGAGTGGCACGGTGAAGAAGACCGCGTTCTCCGAGTACGACAAGTCGCGTCGCGAGGGCTGGATCGCGATCAAGTTACGCGAGGGCGACGAGGTCGTTCGGGTTGTCGCGACGAGTGGCGACGACGATTTGATGATGGTGACCTATCGCGGGATGTCCATCCGCTTCAACGAGTCCGAGGTGCGCTCCATGGGACGTGACTCGACCGGCGTACGCGGGATCAAACTGCGCGACGACGATCACGCCATCTCACTCGACGTGGTACGCGACGACGCTGACCTGTTCATCGTGACCGATACCGGTTTCGGCAAGCGAGTCAAGACCGAGCGCTTCACCCGCCAGGGTCGCGGCGGCCAGGGTGTGCGGGCCATTCGCCTCACCGCGGCGCGGGGATTCGTCGTGGCGGCCTTCATGGTGCGCCTGGTCGACGAGGTGATGCTGGCCTCGAGCGGGGGAGTGGTGATTCGTACCCCGGTGCGCGAGGTGTCCTCCCAGGGACGCGACGCCACGGGTGTGCGGGTGATGAACCTCGACGAGGGTCATACGGTGGCGACGGCGGCGCTGGTCCCCGCGGAGTCCGACTGATCGACGACGAGGTGCGTGACGCCGGCGACACGGTGTGCTACACCAGTCCGGATGGTTGCGCGCGTGATGACGGCCGACGAGGCTGCGGCGATGGTGGGTTCTCGTGACTCGGTGGGCTTCGGGCTGATCACCGCCACGCCCGGAGCGCTGCTGGGGGCGCTGTCACGACGTACTGATTGGCAGGACCTCACGGTGTGCGGGGGTCTCACTCTCGGGGACTTCTCGATGTTCACCCAGCCCGGGGTCCACTATCGCTGCCAGTTCATGGGTGGCGCCGATCGGCGATACCGGGATCGGGGCGGCGACGTGCAGTACGTGCCATCGTTCTTCCGGCACTACGGGGTGATGATGCAGCGCCTCGGAATCCGCGTCATGCTCGTCGCGGGCTCGATGCCCGACGCCCACGGTGAGGTCAGCGTGTCGCTGTACAACGGCGCCACCCTTGAGGAGTGCCGGCGCGCCGGGCGTGATCCCTCGCGCCTGCTGATCGTCGAGTGCTCGCCCCACTACCCACGCACGCTGGCCCTGGAGGGGCACTCCAACACGCTGAGCCTGGACGACATCGACGTCGTGGTCTACACCGACGAGCACCCGACGGTCGTCGTCAACGAGGCACCGACGCCCGTCGACGAGGCCATCGCGCGCCACGCGGCACCCTTCATCCCCGATGGCGCCACGCTTCAAACGGGAATTGGAGCGGTGCCGAGCCTGGTCGCCCACGCGCTCGCCGCGGGCCCGGGCGGAGACTACGGGGTGCACTCCGAGATGTTCACCGACGGCCTCTACCAGCTGATGCGAGCCGGGAAGGTCACGAACCAGCGCAAGGCCATCAATCGCGGGGTCGCCGTCATCACCTTCAGCGCGGGCTCCCAGGATCTCTACGACTTCATCCACGAGAACCCCCTGATCCGCATGGCGCCGGTGCAGTACACCAACGATCCGTCGGTCATCGCGCAGAACCACCGCATGGTGAGCATCAACTCCGCCCTCGAGGTCGACCTTCTCGGCCAGATCGGGGCGGATTCGATCGGCGCCCGTCAGTTCTCGGGGGTGGGTGGACACCAGGACTTCGTGGAGGGGACGAGCTTGTGCGCCGATCACGTCTCTCTGATCTGTCTGCCGTCGACCGCGACGATGGCGTCGGGCGAGCGACGTAGTCGGATCGTGGCGTCGATGTCGCCCCAGGGATCGGTGACGTCGCCGCGCCAGTTGGCGGGGATCATCGTGACCGAGCACGGCGCGGCCGACCTGCGCGGACGCACGGTGCGCGAGCGCGCCCTGGCTCTCGCGGCAGTGGCCGACCCCGCGTTTCGTGACGATCTCGTCGCGGCCGCGCACCACCTCGGATGACGGACGGGTCCCATTAGGGTAGGTGGGTGTTAATCGCGAAGGAACTGGGAATCGAGATCGGCGGACGCCGTCTGCTCGAGCCGGTCTCATTCACCCTCGGCGACGGCGAGAAGGTCGGCCTGGTGGGCCGTAACGGGGCTGGCAAGTCGACTCTTCTGGCCGTCCTGCTCGGTGAGACGCCCGCGCACCTGCGCCTCGAGGGAAGCGTCACCCATCAGGGGACCCTCGGACACCTTCCCCAAGAGCCGGTACCCGGTGGTCTCGGCGTCGAGCCGATCGGGCTCTCTCACGTGCTGAGCGCTCGCGGGCTCGACCGGATCGACGCCGAGATGCAGCACGCCCGGCACGCGCTGGCGGAGAACCCGACTGATGAGACGATCGAACGCTTCACCGAGCTCGAGACGACTTTCGGCGAGCGTGGCGGCTACGAGGCGGAGTCCGAGGTTGCGCGCCTGGCGGCGGGCCTGGGACTGGACGAGTCGCTGCTACTCGAGGACCTGGGCTCCCTGTCGGGGGGCCAGCGCCGTCGGGTTGACCTGATGCGCGTCCTCTACGAGGGACCGGACACGATGGTGCTGGACGAGCCGACCAATCACCTGGACCGCGCGGCGAAGCGCTGGCTCTTCGACGAGCTCGAGCGCTTTCGTGGCACGGTGCTGGTCATCAGTCACGACCTGCCGCTACTGGATCGTGCGATCAGTCGCGTTCTCTCGCTGCGCGACGGCCAGCTGCGTGAGTACCGGGGGAACTACACCTCGTTCCTGGCCCAGGACGAGGCGCGACGGCTGAGCGAGGAGAAGTTGGCGGCGCACCAGGACGCGGAGATCAGTCGGCTTGCGACGCTCGCCGACTCCATGCGTGGCCAGACCGAGCGGCGAGCGCGACTCGCCAAGGTTCTGGATCGTCGCGTGGACAAGATGCGCGACGGTCGCGTTCAGGTCAGTACGCGCGAGCGCACGGTGACCTTCAAGCTCCCCGTACCCCCGCGCAGCGGCGACGTCCCCCTAGTGGTCGAGCACCTGGGGGTTCGCTACGGGTCGCTCGACGTCCTGCGCGACGTGAACTTCATCACGCGTCGCGAGGATCGGATCGTCATCGTGGGGCGTAACGGCGCCGGGAAGTCGTCGTTGCTGCGCTGCCTCGCGGGCACGCAGGCGAGCACCGCCGGACTGGTCACCTTCGGGGCTCACGTGACGGTCGGCTACTTCGCCCAGGAGCACGAGCAACTCGACTTCTCCAAGACGGTCCTGGAGAACCTGGCCAACGCCACCGTGCCCACCGAGGTGCAGCGCCGGGCGCTGCTCGGGGCCTTCGGACTGAAGGGTTCGGCGGCGCACCAACTCCCCGGCACCCTGTCGGGCGGAGAGCGGGCCAAACTCGCTCTGGCCATGCTGGCGGCGTCGAACGCGAACCTGCTGCTCTTGGACGAGCCGACCAACAACCTGGATCCGGCCAGCGTGGACGCCCTGGGCGCGGTGATGCGTCAGTGGCGCGGCACGATCGTGGCCGTCAGCCACGAGCGGGCCTTCGTCGAAGCCCTCGAGCCCACGCACTGCGTGCTGCTGCCCGAGGAGTACTTCGACTTGTGGCGCGACGACTACATGGACCTCATCGAGCGTCGCTGACGCGAGGCGCCGCTAGCTCTGCTCGGCGGCGACCTTCTGCTCGGCGACCTCGCGGTGCACGGCCTCCATGTCGATGGCCTTGACCTGGTCGATGAGACTCGTGAGCGCGGACTCGGGGAGCGCCCCGGCCTGGGAGTAGAGGACCACCTGCTCGCGGATGACCATGAGTGTCGGGATCGACATGATGTTGAACGACGCCGCGAGCGCCTGCTGATCCTCGGTGTCGACCTTGCCGAAGACGATGTCGGGGTACTTCTCCGACGCCGCCTCGTAGATCGGGCCGAACATCATGCAGGGGGCGCACCACCCCGCCCAGAAGTCGATCAGGACGGTGTCGTTGGACGCGACCACGTCCTCGAAGTTCTCGACGGTCAGTTTGACGGTGGCCATAGCGCCTCCTCGTAGGGGTGGTGCGGGTTCCGCCCACCAGTCTCGTTGTGTCTAGTATACCCCCACCGGTATGAATCGTGTCCGGCGCCGTACGGGCGAGGTCGCCGCGTCCAGTCCTACTGGGGTGGTCCGCTCGTGAGGGTGACCGTCGCCGTGTGGCTGGCCCCGCTTGGGTCGTTCCAGGTGACGACGATCTGCTGGCCGGGGCGCGCCGCGTCGATGGCGTGGAGCAGCTCGGTGGGCGTGGTGACCGAGGTGGAGCCGACGCGGGTGATGGTCGCGCCCGCGACCAGCCCGGCGCTGGCGGCCGGGGTCGAGGGGATGACGCCGGCGACAGCGACGCCGGCGGCCGACCCTGCGCTCGAGCTGATCTCGACGCCGAGCAAAGCGGTCGGCCCCACGTGCACGGTTCCTGAGGCCTGGCCGCTGATGATCTCGTGGGCGATCGTGAGCGCGGTGGCGATGGGGATCGCGTAGCCCTGGGCCGCCGAGCCGAGCGCGACCGTCGATGACGCGGCGGTGTCCATGCCGACGACGCGGCCCTTGGCGGTCGTGAGGGCGCCACCGGAGTCACCCGGGATGAGTGTGGCGTCGGTCTCGATCAGTCCCGACAGGCTCTCCGAGGAGCCGGTGGAGGGGTCGCCTGCGGTGATCGACTGGTCGAGTGACGTGATCCGCCCGGCCGTCACGGTCGGCGTGCCCCCCAGACCGTCCGCGTTGCCCACGGCGTAGACGCTCTGGCCGACCGTCGTGGGCGAGGACGCGAAGGTCGCCGTGGTCAGGCCGGACGCCCCCTGTAGGCGCAGTACCGCCACGTCCGACGTCGCGTCGTAGCCGACGACGGTGGCGGGGTAGGTCTGGTGGTTGCCCAGGTCGGTGACCCGGATCGTGGTCGCGCCGTCGATCACGTGGTTGTTGGTGAGGATCAGCCCCTTCGACGAGAGAACGATTCCCGTGCCCGCCGCCGCGGACTGCTGGTAGTTCAGCGTGGTGTTGATATCGACGAGTCCGGCTTCGGACCGAGTGACCGCGCGGGGCACCGCCGCCGACGTGGAGGGTGTGGTGGTCCCGAAGGGGAACGAGAAGCTCGGGCCACCCTCGCCGAAGGGGGAGGTGAACGTTCCCCCTCCGAAGGCCTGTGCGGGCCGGGTCGGTGTCTGCTGGGTTCGCCCGATGGCGAAGCCGGCCGCCCCCGCGGCGGCGCTGGCCACGACCAGCCCGGCGACGACGCTCGTGATGAGGCGCCGGCGACCCCGGGGGGTGGGGCCGCCGGCGAACGGGGCGGGTGTCGGGGGGGCTGTGGCGTCGAGGGCGGGCTCGTCGAAGGGAGCAGGTCCTGGGGTCATGTCGCTCATTGGAACCTCCCGGTGTGTCGCGTGTGAGGCGGTGTTCGCTGCACCGGTGCCAGTATGGCCGTTGACGCTGAGATTTCACCAAAGGAGATCAAGAATGCGATAACAATTCGCCGTCCACGGTGTCAACGGTCCAGGATTGGGACCTTTGGCCCTGGGACGATGGTCCAGCGGGTAGGAGG
>JAJZSM010000057.1 GCA_021849765.1 Actinomycetes bacterium
AGATAGATGAACGCGACAGGGAAAGGTTCACCATGGCGGTTCAGGCCTACATCTTGATTCAGTCCGAAATCGGCTCCAGTGAGAACGTGGTCACGGCGACCCGGGCCGTTCCGGGCGTCATCGAGTCATTCGAAGTGACCGGTCCCTACGACGTCATCGTCCGCTGCGAGGCCGAGAGTGTCGATGACCTCGGCAAGTTCATCGTTGGCGCGATTCAGCGGGTACCGGGGATAACCCGAACGCTCACATGCCCCGTGGTCAACATCTAGCTGTAGTGACCAAGTAGGTCGTGAACACGACTGGTGGGTGGCTTGCGCGGTGACGGACTTGCATCGAGTACGACGCGCTGCGTGCGATACCGCTCAGACATCGCTTGATTGACCCGACGGAGACGCTGCATGCATCGACGGGCGGACTGACACCGTCCCGTCGATTCATGTGCAGTATCCGCGACGAGTCGCCGCACGATCCGATTTCGATCAGATCGGTCCGTCGTTCGCCGTCGTCGACTCCCCGAACGCACCCGCCAGACGGAATGCCTCGAAGTCATCCCCAGCGATCCCCCACCGGGTGAGGCCCTCGCGTGTGCCCGACCCCGCTAGGCCGGGCGGGTCGCCGATTGTGCCCGGTGTCTTAGAGAATCTCGGCACGGGGTTGGGCTGAACGGTGCCGTCAACATCAAAGACCGCTCGCTCGACGTTGACGGGGTGCGCCGCCGCTTCGCGAGGTGAGAGGACCGGCGTGACGCAGGCGTCCGTGCCCGCGAAAACCCCCTCCCACTCGTCGCGCGTCTTGGTCGCGAACACCGCCGCGAACCGCTCTTTCATTTCGGGCCACGATGCACGATCCATCTGCGGTGCCAACGTCGAGGCATCGAGCGCAAGCCCACGAACGAGCTCCGCGTAGAACTGGGGCTCGATCGCACCGACGGCGACGAACCGGTGGTCGAGGGTCTCGTAGACGTCATAAAACGGGGCCCCAGAATCGAGGATGTTGACGCCGCGCTCCTCAGTCCAGTAGCCGAGGTTCTCAAATGCGTGGGTCATGGTCATCATCGACGCTGAACCGTCGACCATCGCCGCGTCGACAACTTGACCTTCGCCCGTCACCCGCGCGTGCAATACCGCCGCCAGCACCCCGAAGAGCAGGAACATCGAGCCCCCTCCGAAGTCCCCCACGAGGTTGAGCGGCGGCACGGGTCGCTCGCCGACTCGACCAATCGGCCAAAGCGCACCCGACAGCGCGATGTAGTTGATGTCGTGACCTGCGCGCTGAGCTAGTTGACCCTCTTGTCCGTAACCCGTGATCCGTCCGTACACGAGGCGTGCATTGCGAGCGGCGACGTCTGACGGCCCGACACCGAGGCGCTCTGCCACCCCCGGGCGAAACCCCTCGATGAGCACGTCCGCCTGCTCGCAGAGTCGCAGGACGAGTTGGCGTCCCGCCTCGCACTTCAAGTCGACGGCGACCGACGGCCGCGAACGGGCCAGCAGGTCCCAGGTGAAGGCATCCTTGGCGTCAATAGCACCACGTTCCAGTCGCAGCACGTCGGCGCCGAGATCGGCCAACAACATGCAGGCGTAAGGACCGGGCCCAATTCCGGCCAACTCGATGACCTTCAGGCCGGTGAGTGGGCCCGTCATCGTCGCGCCGTCCAGATCTGGCGCGTCGCTGTATGCGATCTCGACGCGCACTCCCGTCGAGATCGGGCGCGAACAACCCTCGTGCGAGATCGCACCTCGACGGTCATCGGATGTCCAGCCCAGAAACGGTGCGTCCAAACTCCACATCACGCAAGTTACTTGGTGTTCGTGTGCCAACATGGCGCCATGTCTTCTTTCACGCGCCGCGATGCCATTCTCGCACTGGGTTCAACGCGCTACGACATCGTCGTGATCGGTGCCGGCATGACCGGTGCCGGGGTGGCGCTGGATGCCGCGTCACGTGGATTTCGCGTGGCACTCATCGACGCCGGCGACATCGGATCGGGCACGAGTTCCAAGTCCTCCAAGATGGTCCACGGTGGTCTGCGTTACCTCCAGCAAAAGGAGTTCCGTCTGGTCCACGAAAACCTCCGCGAACGCCAACGACTGCTGGAGAATGCCCCATTCCTCGTGCGGCCACTCCCCTTCCTCATTCCGCTCTTCGGCTCGAACGGCGTTGCTTCCCGGGCCCTCGCCAAGGGGTACGCCACCGCGCTTCGCTTCTACGACTGGGCCGGTGGTTGGCGGATCGGCCATCGGTACCGCAAGATCGATCGTGCCGAGGCCATCGAGTATCTGCCGACGCTTCGCGCCGACCGGCTCGTGGCGGGCTTCCTCTACTACGACGCGCGCGGCGACGACGCGCGCGTGGCACTGCTCGCGGCTCGAACCGCAGCGCTCGACCACGGGGCCGATGTCGCGAACTACGTTCGAGCGATCTCGATGGAGCACGACACTAACGGTCGAGTGCGCACGGTTCAGGCGCGCGACGAACGAACCGGCGAGAGCCTCGCCATTTCGACCCGTTGTGTCATCAACGCGACCGGTGTCTGGGCCGACCAGGTGATCGCGATGGCGAACGGAACCCCGTCCGCCGTCATCACCCCGGCCAAGGGGGTGCACGTCTCGGTGTCGCGCGATCGACTGCCCGCGGAGGTTGCTGCGGTGTTCGCCGTGCCCGACGACCATCGCAGTATCTTCGTCGTGCCCTTCGAGGACGCGCCATACACCTTCGTCGGCACGACCGACACCGCCTACGACGGCGAACTCAACGACCCGATGTGCAGCCCCGACGACGTCGCCTATCTGCTCGAAGCCGTCAACGCCTCGACGGATTCTGCGCTCACCGTCGACGATGTCACCGGCGTCTGGGCGGGCTTGCGACCCCTGCTGGCACCGCCCGAGGGCAAGACGCTCTCCCAGCGCACCGCGGATCTCTCACGTCGTCACCGCGTCATCGACACCGGTGACGCGGTCGTCCACGTCACCGGGGGCAAATGGACGACGTACCGTCAAATGGCCGAGGACGCCGTGGACACGGCCGGACGGTACGTCGGACGCTCGCCGGTGCGCACGAAACATCTGCGCTTCCACGGCACGGGTCCGTGGCGGCCGACAACCGATCTCGAAACCCACCTCTACCGGCGCTACGGAGAAGACGCTCTCGTAATGCTCGCGATGATCGCCGACGACCCCACCCTCGCCGACACGCCCATCGTCAACCAGCCCTACGTGCTCGCTGAGTTCATCTACAGCGTCCGATTCGAGATGGCCGAGTCACTTCTCGACTTGCTCACACGGCGCACGCGGGCCCACCTGCACGACGCGCGGGCCACCTTGGCCGCGGCACCTCGGATCGCCCAAATAGTCGCGTCTGACTTCGCCTGGAGCGACGAGCAGACCCGAGCCCAGGTCGCCGCGTACGCCGAGCTCGTCGCGCGAGAATTCGCGGCGGCCGGGCTCTCCGAGGGGCTCAGTTCGTGACGCGCCCGACCGCGCCCGTCGCCTACCCACCCGGCGTCGCCGACGTGGCACCCCCGCCCATCGATGCCACCGTGCTCGAGGCGTTCGCCGAGGTCGGTGTGCCGTACAGCGTCGAGCCCATGACCCGGGCCGAGCACGGCCGCGACTGGTGGCCCCTCTCGCTCGCATCGACCATGCGTGGCGTCGTGCCCCACTGGCCCGGCGTCGTGGTGAGTCCGCGCTCCACGGCCGAGGTCCGAGACGCGATCCGAGTCGCCACGCGCCACGGTCTCTCGATCACCGCTCAGGGCGGTCGTTCGGGGGTCCTCGGCGGTGGCGTCGCCCCCACCGGCGGTGTCGCCCTCGACCTCACCGGACTAGACCGAATCACGAGTCTCGACCCGGTCTCAGGCACGGTAACACTCGAGGCCGGCGTCTTCGGCCCCGACCTTGAACGGGTGATCAACGCCGAAGGCTTCACCGTCGGGCATTTCCCCCAGTCCTTCGAGCTCGCCACCGTGGGTGGATGGCTCGCCTGCCGTGGCGCCGGCCAGTATTCGAACCGCTATGGCAAGGTCGAGGACATGGTGCGTGGTCTCACCGTCGTGCTCGCCTCCGGCGACGTCGTCACCCTCGGCGGACGCGGTCCCCGCCAGTCGGCCGGACCAGACCTCGTCCAACTCTTCGTCGGGTCTGAGGGCGCCCTCGGCGTCATCACCGAAGTGACACTCGTAATGCGACCCCTACCCGCCTACGAACGTCGTCGCGCGCTCTCGGTCTCGGACTTCGACGCGGGCATGGAACTCTGTCGCTCGATCCTCCAGCGCGACGCTCACCCCGCGGTCCTTCGCCTCTACGACGAGACCGAGTCGAAGCGGAATTTCGACCTCGACGGCTGCGTGCTCATCGTCATCGACGAAGGCGAACCCATCATGGTGGACGCCGTCATGGCCGTCGTGAGCGACGTGGCGCGGGACGTCGCGGTGCTCGAGGATGACGCGGTCGCACACTGGCTCGAACACCGCAATGACGTCAGCGCCCTCGCGAAGCTATGGGCGGCCGGGGTGGTCGTCGACACCATCGAGGTGTCGGGGCCGTGGTCGACCCTCGGGGCGATGCGCGTCGCCGCGCTCGACGCGCTGCGCGCCGTCGAGTCGACCCTCGTCGCGTCGGTCCATCAATCGCACGCCTACGTCGACGGCGCCTGCCTGTACTTCACCTTCGCGGGTCAACCGCCCGGTGATCCACGGGACTACTACCGCGCCGCCTGGGACGCCGCCACGTTCGCCGTACTGGACCATGGGGGCTCGCTCAGCCACCATCACGGTGTCGGGCGGAATCGGTCACGGTTCGTCCATCGCGCCCTCGGCGACGGCTTCGACGTGCTCAAGGCGCTGAAGGGCGCCCTTGACCCGTCGGACTCGATGAATCCCGGCGTCCTCGGCCTCGGGGGTGAGCCGTGGTGAAGGCCCTCACCATCGACGTCGGCAGCTCATCGGTGCGCACGGCCCTGGTCTCGGAGACTGGAGCGGTCACTCACGTCCACCAACGACGCTTGACGATCACCTCCCCCCAGCCCGGCGAGGTTGAACTGGACGGGGCCGAGATCGGTCGGACCGTACTCGAACTGGCCGAGCGCACGCTCGCCGACGGCGGAGCCTGTGACGCGGTGGGCATCACGAACCAACGGGCCACGACCTTGGTTTTTGACCCACTCACCAGTACGCCACTCGGCCCCACGCTCGGTTGGCAGGACCTCCGCACCGTATTCGACTGTCTCGTCTTACAGGGCGAAGGACTGCGACTCGCACCCAACCAGTCCGCCACCAAAGCGAAGTGGCTCGTCGACCATGCCGCGCGCGACGCGGGATCGATCCGGTTCGCGACCATCGAGACGTGGGTGGTCTGGCTGCTCACCGAGGGTGCGAGCCACGTGACGGACCGCTCAAACGCCGCCATCACGGGTCTGGTATCGGTCGGCGTCGACCACTGGGACGGGCGGACCTTGGAACTGCTCGGACTCGATCCGGCGATGATGCCGCGTATCGTCGATACGATCGCCGACCACGGCCGAGCCAGTGCGTTGCGCGGTGCGCCACCCATCACGGCTCTCATCGGCGACCAGCCGGCCTCGATGTTCGGACAGTCCATCGTTCGCTCGGGTGCCAAGATCACCTTCGGCACCGGCGCGATGCTGAACATGGTTCGTGGTCCAGTGGGCCCCGTCGCCATGACCCCCTACGAATCCGGGTGTTTCCCGATTGTGGCGCGAAGTCACGGCGGCGTCGTGACCTGGGGCTTGGAAGGGATCGTCCTCTCGGCGGGTTCGACGCTCGACTGGGCCCGTGATGAGTTGGGTCTGATCGAGGATGTCCAGTCGAGTGCGTCCCTCGCTCGCTCAGTACCGAGCACCGACGGCGTCTGGTTCGTTCCAGCACTTTCGGGGCTCGGCACGCCGTACTGGGACTTCGGTGCTCGCGCCGGTTTCTTCGGGCTCACCCGCGGGTCGTCTCGGGCTCACCTGGTGCGCGCGATCCTCGAGGGGATCGCGCACCGCGGCGCCGACCTGGTGGACGCGGCCGAACGTGAGACCCAGTCGACCATCACGGAGATCCGCGTTGACGGCGGGATGTCGGCGAACGACTTCCTCGTCCAGCACCTGGCCGACGTCACCGGTCGACCGGTCGCCGTCTCATCCGAACGTGAGGCCACCACCCGCGGCGCGGGCCTCATGGCCCTCGTCGGCGCCGGTTTCCTCTCGGTAGCAGACGTCGAGTCGCTCTGGCATCCCACGACCACCATCGATCCCCAGGTCGATGACGCGGCCCGAGTCACGTCGCGGGACCTCTGGCGCACGATGGTGGCTCGCGCGGCCCAGACGATCCCCGAGCTCAGCGCGGTGTCGTTCTGATCGTTCGCCCCGATGGTCGACCGCGGCTGACGCGAACACCGTGACCCGACCCCTCGGCAAGCGTGGGACCGAGTCGAGGTCTCGCTACGACGACCACGGTGCACGTGCGATTGCCTCACGCACCGTGGTCGGTGTGTCCAAGAGCACTTTGGAGAGCATCAACGCCCTCGGACTGCTGAGCGCGACGATACCGGTGACCACGTCGTCGCGGTGGTAGAGGGCGAGCCACCGACCCGATCCAGCGTCACCCAGGACTCGCGTGACGTCGTCGTGCGGATCGGGATGGCCGAGGAGCTGAATCTTCTTGCCGTACTGATCCGACCAGAAGTACGGGATGAACGGTGCCTCGTCCCGTTCACCCGTGAGCCACACACGCGCCAGCGTTGTGGCGTGATCGTTCGCCACCTGCCAGTGCTCCATTCGCACGAGCGTCGAACCGACGGGTCCCGACCACTCGAATCGGGCGACATCACCGATGGCGGCGATCCCCGGCGCGGCCTGCATGGCCGAGTCGACGACAACGCCGTTCTCGAGCGCGAGACCCGATCCGTTCAGCCATTCGACGTTCGGGACGACGCCGACCCCCGCCACCACGACCTCCGCGACGACGTCGGGCGAACCATCAATGCGCACGAGCAGCGCGTCGGGTCCTTCCACCACATCACTGACTTGCTGGTTGGTTCGCAGTTCGACACCCGCCAACGCGGGGAGGTCGAGTAGCCACGACGACACTTGCTCGCCGAGCACTCCGAGCAGCGGCCGAGGCGCCATCTCGAGCACGACCGCGCGAAACCCCCGCTTCGTCAGCGACGACGCGACCTCGGCACCGATGAAACCACCGCCGATGATCGCAATGGTCGAACCCGGCGTCATACGCGCCAGGTCGTCGTTCAGACCTTGCACGTCGTCAATCGTTCGAAGCACGTGCACCCGTTGCCCCGCCGACGTCGTCAGCCGCCTCGCGCGCGTACCCGTCGCGATCACCACGTGCGTGGCCGCCACACGTCCGCCGTCGGCCAGTCGGACCTCACGGCGGTCGATGTCCAGTCCGACCGCGGCCACACCGAGTCGCCACGCCACGTCTTCGGGCGAGCCCGAACGCACGAGAACGGTGTCGTGAAGATCCACCACGCCGGTGAGGACCTGCTTAGACAGCGGTGGACGATCGTAGGGTCGATGATGTTCGTCGCCGATGACGGTCACGGCGCCTCGGTAGCCGTCTCGTCGAAGGGCCTCCACGAGTCGCCAGCCCGACAGGCCGGCGCCCACGACCACGACGTGGCTCGACTCATCGAGTCGTTCTATCGGCTGAACGTCGCTAGCCATTGCTCGGCGCTCATCGGTGCGAGGACCGCGTTGTCCCGGCGGATATCGTCCAGTTGGGCCGTTGCCTCGGAGGCGTAGCGATGTCCTGGGTACAGCCAGGTCGAACCGTCGAGGTCGGCCAGTCGACTCGTCAGCGTCCGGTACATCTCGGTCGGGTCAGAGCCCGGCAGGTCCGTTCGCCCGCAGCCATCGATGAAGAGCGTATCGCCACTGATCAGACGTCCGTCGACGAGCGCGCACTGACTACCCGGCGTGTGACCGGGGGTATGAATCAAGGTCACACTCACCGACCCGATCTCGATCACATCACCGGACTCGTGCTCTACGAGGTTGCTCGCTCCTACGCCAGACCCCTCACGCACCCACTGTGACTCGGCCGACTGGACGTGGACCGGGACATCGCGGACTTCGAGGAGCTCCCTCGTACCGGCGATATGGTGACCCACGAGCGACCCGCCCGCGTGGTCGGCGTGGTAGTGGGTGAGCACGACCGCGCGCGCCGTCATGGCGTCCTGCTCGAGCACATCGAGCAGTTCGCTGGGACGATACGCCGGGTCTATCAGCACCGCGTCACCGGTCTCGCGATCGCCGACGGCGTAGACAAAATTGACCATCTGGGTCGCCACCGGATCACCGACCGCGAAGTCCACGCCCGCGAGGAGCTGGCGAAAGTAGAGACGATCAGTCACCTTGATCGCCGACGCGTGCGATCCGCGGCGCCAACTCCTC
>JAJZSM010000058.1:0-2497 GCA_021849765.1 Actinomycetes bacterium
GGTGACTTGCCCACTGACTTCGGCTTCGTGATCGACGTGCACGCCCACGAGCCGGAGACAATCTACGTCGTGCCAATCACGAGTGACTCCGTGCACTTTCCGCTCGATGGTCAACTGCGCGTCTACCGCAGTCGCACCGGTGGCAACGAGTGGGAGCCGCTAACCGTGGGGCTGCCTCAGCGCGATTGCTACGTGAACGTCTTGCGCGACGCCATGGCCGTGGACACCCTCGAGGACTGCGGCATCTACTTCGGCACCACCGGTGGTCAGGTCTACGCCTCCGCGAACGGCGGAGACACGTGGGACGCGATCGTGCACGACCTGCCCGCGGTGCTGTCGGTCGAAGTACAGACCGTGGCATGATTCGAGTCGTCCTACCGGCCCACCTGAAGACCCTCACCCACGTCTCCGGTGAGGTCGAACTCGAGGTGACCGGACCGGTCTGCCAACGGTCAGTGCTCGACGCTCTCGAGGCCCGCTACCCCGTCCTGGTGGGCACGATCCGAGACCCCGTCTCCCAACAGCGTCGACCCTTCATCCGCTTCTTCGCGTGCGAGCAGGACCTCTCACACGACGGGCCCGACGAGCCCCTGCCCCTTGACGTCGAGACCGGCCGTGCGATCTTCTTCGTCATCGGTGCCATGGCGGGCGGCTGAGTAGCCGAGACACCACTGCCCGTGGCCCACTCGAGCGAACCGAGTGCGCACGTGACCCGGGACCCTCGTCGCTGCTCGTCGGCTCATTAGTCTGTGGCGATGACCACGTATCGAATCGGCCAGGCCGCAGAACTCTTGGGGGTGAGTGCGGACACCCTGCGCCGGTGGGCGAGCGCGGGTCGCATCCCCGTATCGACCGGATCGGACGGACGCCGCTACTTCGAGGGCGCGGACCTGGCCCAACTCGCCGTGGCAATCGGCGGCGAGCCGGCGGCCGATCAGCCCCGCGCCCAGTCGGCCCGGAACCGGTTCGTCGGCATCGTCACGCGCGTCGTGCGTGACCAGGTCGTCGCCCAAGTTGATATCCAGGCCGGCTCACACCGCTTCGTGTCGCTGATCACCCGCGAGGCCGCCGACGAATTGGGTCTCGAGCCCGGCGTCGTCGTCGACGCCGTCGTCAAGGCGACGAACGTCGGGGTGGAGATCCCGTCGACCTTCTGAGCCCGATCAGAGTCGACGTGCAACATCGAGGTCGCTGCGCGGCCACAACGAGACGTCCTCAGCGCGCACGACCAGACCACAGACGTCCCCGACCGACCAGTCCGACCAATCCGCGCTGCGCACCAGGAGCTCGAATCCGCCCGTGACCTCTACCGCGACGTCACTCGCCACGCCAACGTAGGCAATATCTCGGATGGTGCCAGTGAGCGCCGCCGTCGCGCTTGCGTTACCCGGTGCGGTCAATGTCACCCGCTCGGGGCGGATGCTCCAGGACACTTCGTCACCCACTGTGAGACCGACGACTGGCGCGTCAATCGTGACCGCTCCGCACTCGACTCCCGACTCGACTACCCGACCCGTCAACAGGTTCGCGATGCCGAGCAGTCGAGCCACCGCCGGCGACGCGGGATGGGCGAAGACCTCGCGACCGGTACCGAACTGCAATGCCGTTCCGGTGCTCACCACCAACACGTCCTCGGAGAGGAACCCCGCCTCTTCGGGGTCGTGGGTCACGATGACCGTCGAAAGTCCCGTCTCACGCTGGAGCTCGCGTACGAGGCGACGAAGGTTGTGTCGTACGGGCACATCGAGGGCAGAGAACGGCTCATCCAAGAGCAGGACGACTGGTTCGGCGCACAGAACCTGGGCCAGGGCGACGCGTTGGCGTTGGCCACCCGACAGCTGGTCCGGTCGGGCGGACTCCAGACCATCGAGGCCGAGTCGATGAAGCCAGTAGCGCGCGACATCGGTCTGCGCGCCGCGCGCAAAGTTCAACTGCTGCCAGACAGTGAGGTGTGGGAAGAGTGAGAAGCCCTGGGCGACGTAGCCGACTCGACGTCGCACGACGGGTTGCTCGCTGAGGGATTCGTCGCCACACCAGAGCTGCGCCGCGTGGGGCCCAGCGAGCCCGGCCAGACTGCGAAGCAGTGCTGACTTACCCGCCCCGGATGGGCCGAGGACCGCTAGGTGGCGCACTGGGCGTTCACAGCGCAGACGCAGGTGGAAAGACCCCAACTGTTGGTCGGCTTCGAAGCGGATCGGGCCGGACGTGACCACCGCGGGCGCGCGAGCCTCGCCTTCGAGGAACCGTCGCGTCCGTCGCCAGTGGAACCGACTAAGTGCGACGACGACTAACGCCACTAGGAGCGCGAGCGCGGTGGGCGCAAGTGTCGTGGACAGGCCCGCGCCGCTGAACTGGTTATAGGTGTAGATCGGCAACGAGGTGGGGTTGTAGGCGAGCACGACCACCGCTCCGTACTCACCGAAGGCCCGCAGCCACGCGAGCACCATGCCCGCCCGGATGCCCGGTCCGGCGACCGGCACCGCCACACGCAGGAATC
>JAJZSM010000058.1:2507-8400 GCA_021849765.1 Actinomycetes bacterium
CAGGAATCGCGAGAGCTCGCCGTGACCCAACGTCCCGGCGACGTCGAGCAGGCTCTGGTCGAGCGACTCGAATGCGGCGCGTGCGGCGACGACGAGGAAGGGCGCCGACACAAAAGTCATGGCGATCACCAAGCCAGCGGGCGAATTGGTGAGCTGGCGATGGAACAGACGCCCGAGGAACGTGTAGGGACCGACCAGGTAGATGAGCACGATGCCACTCATGAGCGGCGGTAGGGCGAGCGGGATCTGGACGAGGACCCCGATCACGGCGGCCACCCGGCTCTTCGAGCGCGCGAGCACGAAGGCGAGCGGCACGCCGAAGACCATGATAAGTACGAGCGAGATGGTCGCACCACTCAACGACGTCCACAGTGCCGGATAGAGCCCCGCCTCGTGGAAACCCCGACGTGGTGAAGTGACGAGTCGGACCACAAAGGCAACGATTGGGGCCGCGAGGTACAGCACGACGAGTCCGGCGAGCCAGCGCAGTGGACCGCCAGCGCTGTGCCGGGCACTCACGGTCTGGTCGTTGGCGGTGACGACACGATCTTCCCCACTCGAGTCGACTTCGTCGGGATGACGCCGTTGCGCGACAGGATCGCCCGTCCCCGTGGACCGAACAGGAACGCGACGAACGCACGGGCGGCCCTGAGGTGCGGGGCACGATTCACGATGGCCACCGTGAAGGTGGCCGCGAGGTGCGTACCGACGAGCGCCACGCTATGCAAGTGGGCAGCGGTTGTCTCCACGGTGTAGAAGAAGCCGGCGTCGAGCTGGCCGGCGTCGAGTTCACCGACCAGGGACGCCTCGGTGAAGACGTCACTCGTCGAGGTCGCGAGTTCAGCCAGACGGGGGCGGTTATAGCGTCGAGCGGCCTCGCGAAGCGCCGTCACCGCGAGGACACCCTTGGGATCGATGATCGGATCGGTGCGCCCAAGTAAGAAGCCCGGGCGTGCGACGACGTCGTACCACGGCGAGGAGCGCAGCGCCGCCGCGAAGCTCGACGCGGGGATGTAGCCGAGCACGAGGGGCGAATGACCGAGTATGCGATACGAGGAGACCCAATCGCCGTTCGCGGGCCCCTCGAGGGCACGATTGACACTCGGCGACGCACTGATGAAGACGTCGGCGACCTCGGTACCACCCTTGATCTCGGTGGCGAGTGCGGTCGACCCGTTGGCGATCCCAACGACGTTGTCGCCGGTCGCGCGATGGAACGCCGGACCGATCTGGTTCTCCATGAGATCGAGCAGCGATCCCGCGTACAACACGTCTACCGAACGAGCCGTCGTTCCCGACGCACGCGATACGCTGCCTAGGTCGACCGTGGCGAGCAGTAACGCGCTAAGGACCCCGAGCACGAGTACCCGCTGCGGACCGGGTCGCGATACGGCCCCCACGTTGCCCATGACCCTCCTCGACCGCGCTGTGATGCGATACATCGAGTTCCGTTGTGCGTCGATAATAGGCCGAAATAGTTGCGATTGCACCTAATTGTTTGTGATTTGACCGCATGTGCGGTGCCGACACGAGATCGGCGGCGGCGTGACGGCGTCGCGGCAAGCCACCGCGAAAACTAGGGTTTCATCGTGACGACGGACGAGGCGAGCGAGTGGGTGGCGGTCTCAGCGCAGCCGTTGGCTCCCGACGAGTTGGCGGCCTGGGTCACCCGTCGCGACTGCGGTGCGGTCGTCACGTTCTGTGGCACCGCTCGCACCACGTCGACCTTCGAGCACGAGATAATCGAACTCGACTACGAGACCGACGTGGACCTCGCCGAAACGCGGATTCGCGCGGTGACGGCGTTCGCGCGTGAACGCTGGCCCGAGGTTCGCGCCATCGCCATCCATCACCGGATTGGTACGGTCCTCGTGCGCGAACCCGCGGTCGTTGTCGCGGTCTCATCGCCCCATCGACGCGAAGCCTTCGAGGCCGCCGAGTTCTGCATCGACGCCGTGAAGCGCACGGTCCCCATGTGGAAGCGCGAGGTCTGGCAGGGCGGATCGGCGTGGAGCGAGCAGGCCGAGGACATCATCGACGTGGGCGACTTCGCCCCGTGAGCCGGCTCTTGCTACTCGGCCCGGCCCGCGAGGCGGCCGGGGTGCGCAGCGCCGAGATCGACGCTGCGACGGTGGACGGCGTGATCGCGCTCGCCACCGTTCGGTTCGGCAAACCGTTCGCCGAGATCGTCGCGATCAGTCGAGTCTGGGTGAACGGTGTCGAGGCCTCGCCCGGTCAGGGCGTCGGACCGGGCGACGAGATCGCCGTCGTCCCGCCGGTCTCGGGCGGGTGAGGGTCACCCGTGCCCGCGAGGAGTCGTAACGCATGAGCCAGCAGCGGCGTCACGGCTTCAAGGCACTCCAGCGCGGCCCGGGGAGAGCCCGGGGTATTGAGTATCAAACTTTCGCCGAGGATGCCGCAGCGACCTCTCGAGAGGGCGCCGAAGGGACTGGTTGCGCGCATCAGTTCCGCGAATCCGGGCGCATCGCGTTCGATCACCGACGCGGTTGCCTCAGGGGTGAGGTCTCGAGGCGCAAACCCAGTTCCACCGGTCGTCACGATGAGCCCGGCGAATCCCACGGCGAGTTCGCGCAGCGCCGACGCCACCTCCTCGACACCGTCGGACACGAGACGCTGTTCGACGACCTCGTAACCTGCTTCGATCAGTCGGCTCGCCACTGCAGGGCCCGCGCCATCGACACGCTCCCCCACGCTCGCCGAGTCCGAGACCGTCAAGACCTTCGCGCGCAACGTCACGTTTCGAGCGTAGACGCGTGCGGGCGCGATACCCCGCGCGAATGCGGTGGCTTACGAGGCGTTGCCATGGTGATGCACGACGACTCTGTGATCAAACGGACATCGCGATGACCGAGCGCGAGCCCGCTTACGGTGCAGCCCACGCTGCGCACAGCGTCGCGCGCGCTCGAATCACCATGCGCCCAGAGACCGTGCGCGCCGTGGCCAACCATGGCATCAAGAAGGGCGACGTCCTCGGAGCGGCCCGCTTCGCCGGGCTACAGGCCGCGAAAGACGCTGCGAGCTACCTGCCGCTTCTCGACCCCGAGCCGGTGAGCCACGTCGTCGTCGAGTTCAGCGTCGGCGAGGATCACATCGACGTCACCACCAGCGTGAGGAGCGTGAGCGAGGCATCGGCGCGCATGCGCACACTGAGCGCCGCCACCGTGGCAACGCTGACGATCTACGACATGTGCAAGTCGGCGGATCGAACGATGCGCATCGGCCCCGTCGTCGTCCTGGCTCCCGACGACTGAGGTCGCACCCGATTGAACCGCAGAGGCGATCTCGCACGGCCACCGCCGGTGCTCCGACAGTCCGCACGCACGCTTCAGACCAAGGCGATACTGGGCGTGGGGCAACAAGGCGACTTAGGAGGTCACATGGCACGCAAGCACCGCGGTTCTGCCAACGTGTGGAGCGGTCCCGGTGGCGCAGGCGGCGGATGGCTTCTTGGCTTCATCGGTGCGCTCGTCTATTACTTGCACACCCACTCAGGAAGTCTCTGGCTCGTCATCGTGGCCGTCGCCAAGGCTCTGGTCTGGCCCGCGTTCCTCGTCTTCAAACTCCTCGGGCTGCATTGACCACCCCCTACGTACGGCTACCAGTGACCGTGGCTGGCCAACCTGACTCGTCGGGGCCACGTTCGACGACGGTGGCGTTCGGTGCTAGCGACGGCCCCAGCGGTCTCACGTTTCCTTGCCCTTGCAACTCATCGGACCAACGTGTTATTCCATAACTGTGAGTGTGGGACTCCAGAGCGACCAGCCCGTCGCCCTGGTCGCCGGGGCAACTCGGGGTGCGGGGCGCGCCATCGCCGTCGAGCTGGCGCGCGCCGGCTTCTTCGTTTACGCGACCGGTCGTAGCAGCCGCGTCTCTGGTCCATCGGAGATCGACCGGCCAGAAACCATCGAGGAGACCGGGGACCTCATTGCTGCGTCAGGGGGACACGGACGGGCACTCGTGGTTGACCACGAGTCGCCCGAGGCGGTCGACGCCCTCATCGCCACGGTCCGACGCGACCATGGTCGACTCGACGTTCTCGTCAATGACATCTTCGGCGGCGACCGGTACGCCCAGTGGGATAAACCGCTCTGGGAGCACGAATGGGTCGGCGGACTTCGCATGCTCCAGATGGGCGTGCACACGCACCTCATCACCTGTAGCGCCGCCATCGCGTTCATGCTGAACAGCGCGGCGGCGAATGGTCGACGAGGCGTCATCGTCGAGATGACGGACGGCACGTCAGCGGCGAACGCGGCCTTCCGTCGCAACGTCGGCTTCTACTACGACTTGGTCAAGGCCAACGTCGAACGAATCGTGATCGGACTCGCGGCCGAACTGGAGGGACAACCGCTCGTCGCCGTTGGCGTCACCCCCGGTTGGTTGCGCTCCGAGCGTATGCTCGAGAACTTCGGGGTCACTGAAGCTACGTGGCGCGAGGCGTGCGTGTCGACGCCGGGCTTTGCCATCTCGGAGTCACCCACCTACGTCGCGCGAGGCGTCACAGCCCTCGTCACCGACGATGACCCGTCGCGCTGGGCCGGTCGAATCGCCAGCGCGCGACAGTTGGCCGACGCGTACGGCGTGACCGACTTAGACGGCAGCAAGCCAGACTGCTGGGGCTACCTCGCGGACTATGGCTGGTCGCGCGATGATGGCTTCGGCGTCGAGCAGTACCGCTGACGTCGCCCGAGCGAGGTCCCGCTGCGAACGTCTCGCCACTGCTTCTCTTGGACAACATCACGCCGACGAAGTCCACCGCGGGGTTGTGACGGGCATCGTTGACAATTGCTGCTGGTAATACTTAGTATCACTGGTACATATCGGATGCCACCCACGCGAACAGGGATTTGGCTCGCGAGGGCGACCAGTGTGGGAGGTTTCATGACCACCAATGACGTCACGCCAAGTGCGCTCGCTGACCGACTTCGCATGTCGATGATCCGCCTCGCTCGCCAGTCCCGGCGACGAGACACCGCTGAATTGACGATCACGCAGCTCTCCGCCCTCGCGACCGTGGTACGTGATGGCCCGCTCGGAATCGGTCAACTCGCCGATATCGAGGTGCTGCCATCCCCGGCAGCGACGCGTCTCGCCGACAAGCTCGAAGAGTCGGGACTCATCGAACGCCGAAGCAATCCCACCGATCGCCGTGGCGTCTTGGTCGCGGCCACCGACCTGGGTGAAAAGCTCTACGCGAGTCGACGGGAGTCGGGCAACGCCTGGCTCAGCCGACGAATCGCGGTCCTCACCGACACGGATCGACAAGCGCTCGAACGGGCGCTCACTGTCCTTGAACGACTGAGCGCTGAGGAGCCTGAGGGCGACGTGACAGCCCAAGACACACGCCAAGTAGAGGAGGTGCAATCGTGAGCGGCTCGACATCCACCCACGCGCCGGTCGTCGGGCCCAACTACAAGTGGCTCGTCCTGTCCAACACGACAATCGGCGTACTCCTGGCGACGCTCAACGCCTCGAGCCTCATGATCGCTTTGCCCGTGATCTTCCGCGGCATCCACCTCGACCCGTTGTTACCGTCGAACTTCCCGTACCTGCTCTGGATCATGATGGGCTACATGCTCGTGATGGCCGCCGTCGTGGTGACCGTTGGGCGCATTGGCGATATCTTCGGCCGGGTCAGGATGTACAACCTCGGCTTCGCGTGGTTCACCCTCGGCGCAATCCTTCTCTCACTGGTGTGGAGTTCTGGCTCCACGGGCGCGCTGGAGATCATCATCCTGCGAATGTTCCAGGCCATCGGCGCGGCGATGCTCATGGCGAACTCGGCCGCCATCCTCACCGACGCCTTCCCGGCCAAGCAACTGGGCTTGGCCCTCGGCACGAACATGATCGCGGCGATTCTGGGGTCGTTCCT